>NZ_DASQZC010000656.1:0-1605 GCF_035638895.1 Nostoc sp.
GGTCGCCTCATGGCACAGCTACGACGCAGCGATCGCGTAAAAGGTTATATCGCCAAAAACCCGAATGATTTTTCTAGATACCGCTATCAGCAAGCATTCGGGCAAATCCAAAAAATCCAAAAGGGAGCGTAAATAATGGCAACACGAAAAAAGGTTGCTGCAACGATGCCAACAGCAGACACAATCAGTATTCATGATGCTGCAAGAAAGTACATGACCACAGAGCAAAGTCTGAGACTTGCTTTAAGCCATGTTCGCCCGGATGATTTCGACACTGTAAAGGCAGTTTCGGAAGAGGATTTAGAAGCGATCGCTTCCCACTTCCAGCCACAATTACCTGAAGTTTCTCCACAGGAAACATCGGAGCCAACTACAGAACAGCCACAGAATGACCTTTCTGTGCCCCAACAGCAGCAACATCTAACAGCCCCTACCCAATCTCCAAGCAATCATATTCAACTCACTCTAATTGACCAACTAGCTCGGCAGGCGGAGCAAGAAATTGAATTAGTAGATGCGATCGCACAAGTAAAAAATCAACTGATCCTAAATAATTTAGCTGTACGAGATGCCGAATTAGCAGAGTCCATCAATCAGCGCTGGCAGTATCAAAAGCAAGAATATCTGGGAGGGATTAGAGGTTTAGCGAGTAAAGCTTTGGAGCCTGTAGCGATTACCCCGGACGAAAGCAACCTCACTCAAGAAATTGAAGGCATCATCACTGAACTGGGAAAAAAGCTAATCGTGTGAGAGCGATTAACATCCTGTTATCCCCTCTCGACTTTGTTAACTGGTTATTAGAAAGAGTACTAACACTATGACTTTTACAATTTCCGGCATTGAACCAGAGGCAAGCATAAACGCTAACTCCTTACCAGAACTAGTTTATCAAGCCCAAGAATTGCTTCTACAAATCTACCAACATCCAGAGTTTAAAGGTTTGCGCTTCGATTGTGATGTAGCTCTTGGTGACGTTAAACAATATTTCAACTACTTGGAATGGGCTGCGAATAGTGGCTCAGAGGTATCTAGGTTTGAAGGTTTTGCGGAATAATTTCTGCTGCCAACTCCACAGAACACAGTTGGTAGCACGTAAAGCCAGAATTAATGCTCTCAAAACTAATGAGAGCTTTTAAGCATCAGATACCCGTCAATACTACCATGCAAGATGACTTAAATAGCCAAATTCAGGATGCGAAGACGGATGAAACGGAGCTAAAACAAGTCCTCAAAAAATACGACTTAGATGAGCAACTAGCACTTGAGTTTAGCGAAATAGACAAGGCGTTTCAACAATTGCAAATTAAGTACCAATCCCTACTCAATACCAGAAAGTTTTTGAACAATGGCTAAGATTGACACCACAAAAGCAGCCGCCCAAGCTGTAGCTGAAAAGTTGGCAAGAGGTAAACAAAACTCGGCATCCAGCACTAATCCCATATCTGCTACTTCTGCCACTATTCTAATAGATAGCCGCATCCCTGGCTTACTAACTGTCACCCCTGACTTAGTACCGGGAATGATGCCACCATTCCAGCCTAATCAGTACCATATTTCAGATCCGCTAAACCCTCCTGAAACTCTCCCACAGGCAAGCCAAAGTCA
>NZ_DASQZC010000657.1:0-1771 GCF_035638895.1 Nostoc sp.
CCTGCCTTATTCATCCCAAATTGAATTCATGCGTCATAGATAGAAAAAACCCATGTCGCATCTTCTTGGGTTGCAGTAAGATGGGTGGTGTCGAAGCAACCATCCGTCCACAAGCCCGCGAAACTACGACATGGGTGACTCACAAGGTAACCTCTTTTCGCTGGAATTCAACCGCTCCATTCACCTGGAGGCACGGCCGGAGTGCGTGAGCGGCGAATCAGGGTCGCTGCTGATGCGCGAACTGATGGACCGGCTTGGCTACCCGGAACTCTTGGCGCGGCATCTGTGCGACGCGCGCGATGCCGCGCGCGTGAAGCACCCGTTCCAGGAACTGCTTCGCACCGCGCTCCTGATGCTCGTCCAGGGGTGGGGCGACCAGTCGGACGTGCAGCTGCTGCGCGACGATCCGGCACTGCGCCTGGCGGTTTCCGGCCGCCGGGGGCAGCGGCCGTTGCGCGAGGCGGACGGCCGCGAGCCGGACGGGCTGTGCTCGCAGCCAACGCTCAGCCGTCTGGTGCAGGACCTCGGGCTCCCGGAGAACGTGAACGGTCTGCTCGCGTTTCTGCTGGACGCGGCCGAGCGGCGGATGGGGGTGGGGCGGGGTGTGTGGTTCCGGGAGACCATGGTGGACCTGGACTCGCTGCCGCGCGAGGTCTTCGGACACCAGCCGGGGAGCGCCTGGAACCGCCACTACGGGATGCGGTGCTACCACCCGGTGGTGGCGCGCTCGGAGTGGGGCGACTACCTGGGCGCGAAGCTGCGGCCGGGCAACGTGCACACGGCCGACGGCGGGCTGGCCTTCGTGCTTCCCATCCTGCGCCGGGCCCGCGCGTGGGCGGAGCAGGTGTGGCTGCGGATCGACGCGGGCTATCCCGAGCCGAAGCTGCTGGAGGCGCTGGACGAGGAAGGCTTCCTCTACGTGGCGCGGGTGAAGACGAATGCCGTGCTGGAGCGCCTGGCGGCACCGTATCTGGCCCTGCCTCGCGACTCTGCGTCCGGCAAGGAGCGGGTGTGGACGCACGAGCTCCGGTACCAGGCCGGGAGCTGGACGCACCCGCGGCGCGTGGTGCTGGTGATTGTCGAGCGTGTATGCGAGCAGGGGGAACTCTTCGTCGACCACTTCTTCCTGCTGAGCAACGCGTCCGTCGCGATCACCGGCAAGGCCTTGCTGGAGCGGTACCGCAAGCGCGGCGCGGCGGAGAAGGACTTCGGCGACTGGAACCAGGCGGTGGGCGGCTCGCTCTCGTCGGCGCCGCGGCCCAAGACGCATTACCGGGGACGCGAGGTCGAGGCGCCGTACGAGGAGCCGGACAGCTTCGCCGCCAACGAGGCGCGGCTGCTGCTGGAACTGATCGCGGCCAACCTGCTGCACGCCGGGGCCGAACTGCTGGAGCGGGATGAAGCCCGTGAAGCGGGCCGCATGAGCCGCGAGCGCTTCCGCCATCTGGTGCTGAAGGTCAGCGGGCGTGCTCTACTGGGCGGCGGGACGATCCGCTTCGTGATCGATGCGGCGCGGGCTGAGCTGTGGCGCCGCTTCATGCGGATGCTGAACCAGCGCTACCCGGCCCGCGGCTCGCCGGCAGCCCGGGCCCTGCCCGTGCCAGCGTAGGTCGATTCCTCGGGCGGGGAACGCGGAAAGGGACAGCGCCGCAGCGTCAAGCTGGGGGTAGGGGGCTCGTGCGCGAAATCATCCGGAAAGCCAGCGCATCCCCCTGCGCCGCCTGAAATTGTGCTGAAAGAGCAATGCTCCCGCCGTGGTGAATAAGCGAGG
>NZ_DASQZC010000658.1:0-5451 GCF_035638895.1 Nostoc sp.
TCATCGTAAATTTCGCGCTGAGGATAGTTGGGCATTCCCGTAACCACCCGCACTTGGTGACCTCGCTTTACTAGTCCTTCTGCTAATTCAGTCATCAACGGAGCAATACCAATCGGCTCTGGATGATAGTTATAGGAATAAATCAGAATGTGCATAAGCTATTTGTGAATTTTTTGAAGACAGCCGGATATAATTAGATTTATTCCTTTAATAGTCAGTATGGGCTGCTACTTTTATTACTTATTCAAATTTATAAATTTACTTCATTAACATTGTGTTAAACATTGTTGATGAATTTTTTAGTGGTTTTTAAAAGAGAATTTTTGTACTGCATAAATCACTTAAAAATTAAAATATCACCTTGTGTAAATAGCTTAGTTTTTAGAGGTCGTTTTAAAAGTTCCAGAAAATATAGTTTTCTGGTTCTGACTTAGATCAACAAGAACGAAAACATCAGCTTTCAGTTATGTGCTAAATGCTTCACTGTCTTCACTATGAGAGTAAAATACCCTTTTAAAACATCCTCACCTAGACATAGTTCTTAGTTTCTGGTGATTATGACAAATTTGGTCTGGTTGTTTCTGAACTAATGCCTAAATTTATACTTTGGGGATTCTACCATCATATTCAAGCTCGTGCATATAACCCGCATTACGCCCTTTGAACTGGCACATAGTGTTCACTCATTGCACAACTTTAAGTCGTGGGAAAATCGAAGTTGGTTGCTCCACTACCACTTTCTGAAATAATTGTAGGTGCTGTAGTTTCGTCGTAGCTAAATGAACCTATTGCTGAATAACCAGCATCACCTTGCCAGCTAAAATTTAACTCAATAGCTTGGGCTGGTTTATTAGCCGCAGCGATGCCTGCGGCGGGCTACGCCTACGCAACACTAAAAGCAGCACTGGTGGCTGCGATCGCAGTAATTTTGGTAAAAATGTTTTTGATGGTCATAGCTCCAAAGTTGATTGAGATAATGCAGATATCAATGCATTAAACAAAACTAAGCTTACGATAGAAATATATATACGTAAATACCGCATAAAACTACGGTAGAAAATGTAATGAATCAATGAAGTGAAACACTTTTTTTGTGAAGTTTTGCATAAAATGCCAAGTTAATCAAAGTTAAAAACTTACGTAAAACATCCAAACTCTAGTATAATGTCGCGGGAGTTTGCCTAATTTTAACAAGTAGCTTCAGCAGCTTGTTGTCTGGCTAATTGAAATGGCATAAGAAGCTCGGAATACAATTATACGTAACTTTTGAGAGCCAGTTGCTATCCTGCCTTAACGCTAAGAGCGTAGCTTGCTTCCCCATAGAGTTACAAGTCGGCATCACAGGGGTGCACTGGCTCAAGATAGACTTTTGACTTCTGCGTTGCAGTACTAATTACCTAAAAATCACGAGCGATCGCTTGAGAATAACTGATAAAGTTGAGCTACGCAAAGTTGAAAACAGTGTTATATGCCTGCGTTTCTATTAGAAGTTGGTACAGAAGAACTACCTGCAAGTTTTCTCAGTGATGCTTTAGTGCAATGGCAGGGGCGCATTCCCCAAAGCTTGGAAGCAAACAGCCTCAAGGGTGAAAGTGTCCAGGTGTACGGTACTCCCCGGCGTCTGGCGGTAGTGATTAAAGGTCTACCATCCCAGCAAGCAGACCGAGAAGAAGAAATTAAAGGGCCCCCCGCCCAAGCCGCCTTTAAAGATGGTCAGCCGACTGCTGCTGCTATCGGCTTTGCCAAAAAGCAAGGCGTGGAAATGGACGCACTCTTCCTCCGCCCCACTGACAAAGGGGAATTTGTCTTTGTACAAAAAAGAATTCCTGGTCGTCCTGTGGCGGAAATCTTAACAGAACTTATTCCCCAGTGGATTTGGGGTTTAGAAGGTAAGCGGTTGATGCGTTGGGGAAATGGAGATGCGAGGTTTTCCCGACCAATTCGTTGGCTGGTAGCTTTGTTAGATGATACGGTGCTACCTCTAGAATTAGTGAATGGTTCTAAAACGATTCAGAGCGATCGCATTTCTCAAGGTCATCGGGTCTTACATCCTGATCCTGTGACAATTGCCCAAGCTACTGATTATATTACCGCTCTCAAGTCTGCTTATGTCACCGTTGACCCAGAAGAACGGGCAAATATTATCAAAGAGCAAGTAAAGGCAGTAGCAGAGAAATTAGGCGGATATACGGTAATTTACCCCGATTTGTTAGAGGAAGTAACCAATCTTGTAGAATATCCTTCTACAGTTGTTGGTAAATTTGAACCAGAATTTTTGGAATTACCAACTGAGGTAATTACTGAAGTCATGGTTACTCATCAGCGTTATTTCCCTGTATTCAAACCAGATAGTTCTGAACAAGAATTATTGCCCAATTTCATCACCATTTCTAACGCTGATCCCCAGAAATCAGATATTGTTGCCGTCGGGAATGAAAGAGTAATTCGTGCCAGATTAGCTGATGGCAGATTTTTCTACGAAGCTGATTTAACTAAGCCAATAGATAGCTTTTTACCCCAATTAGAAAAAGTCACTTTCCAAGAAGAATTGGGTTCGGTACGTGCCAAGGTAGATAGAGTAGTTAAGATTGCCGAGCGAATAAGCACCCAATTAGAATTAGCGGAAAATCAAAGTCAAAAGATCCAACGTGCTGCTTTATTATGTAAAGCAGATTTGGTTACTCAAATGGTGTATGAATTCCCCGAATTGCAAGGCATTATGGGAGAAAAATATGCCTTAGCCAGTGGTGAAGATGCCGAAGTTGCAAAGGCAATTTATCAACATTATTTGCCAACGGGAGCCGGTGATAATTTTCCCGAAACCCTCACAGGTCAAATTGTCGGTTTGGCAGATAGATTAGATACTTTAGTAAGTATCTTTGGTTTAGGTTTAATTCCCTCCGGTTCCTCTGATCCCTTCGCTTTGCGTCGTGCTGCTAATGCTGTAGTTAAAATTACTTGGTTTTATAATTTGCCGATAAATTTAGATGATTTATTAGCGCAAATATCTACCGACTTTGCAGCGAAATATCAGAAAGATCAGGCATCATTAACCGCAGCGTTACAAGAGTTTTTCTTACAACGCATTCGCACCTTACTACAAGAAGAAAAGATTGATTACGACTTGGTAAATGCAGTTTTGGGCGAAAATGACCCAGAATACACAGAACGGGCATTAAAAGATTTGTTGGATGTACGCGATCGCGCCTTATACTTACAACAAATCCGCAACGACAGTACTTTAGATAACATCTACGAAACTGTTAACCGTTCCACACGATTAGCAGCCCAAGGTGATTTGGATACAAAACAGCTAGAACCGACAACCGTAGTCCGTCAAGAACTATTCCAAAAGCCTTCTGAGACAGCTTTGTATAATGCCTTAATCGAATCAGTACCACAAACTCAAACAGCACAGCAGACACGAAATTATCAACTGTTACTAGCAGCACTAGGAAAAATTGCTCCGACAGTTAGTAACTTCTTTGATGGCCCAGATAGCGTATTAGTTATGGACTCCGATCCAGAAGTTAAACGTAATCGGTTACACTTACTTGGATTAGTTCGCAATCATGCTCGTGTTCTAGCTGACTTTGGTGCGATCGTCAAAAATCTGTAGCGTAAGTCAACAAAAAGTTGTGTAATTTTTGCCAATAGACGCTACTATAGGGAGTGCTTAACCAGGGACACTCTGCTGCAATCTATGTCCAGAGCTACTGTAATTGGATTGGGAAAGTCCGGTGTTGCTGCGGCGAGATTGTTGAAACGGGAAGGTTGGGAGGTCGAGCTAAGTGATAGCAACACCTCCGAAACCCTCCTACAACAACAACAAGAACTCGCTGCCGAGCAAATAACCGTGAAACTAGGCCAATCCCTAGAATTGAATGGTGCTAATTTACCCCAATTAATAGTCGTTAGTCCTGGCGTACCTTGGGATATTCCCATATTAATTAAGGCACGCCAATTAGGTATAGAAACCATTGGGGAAATGGAACTCGCTTGGCGAAATTTGCGCTCGCTACCTTGGGTAGGAATTACTGGCACTAACGGCAAAACTACTACCACAGCTTTAATTGCTGCCATTTTTCAAGCAGCAGGCTTAAATGCACCTGCCTGCGGTAATATTGGCTACGCCGCAAGTGAAGTTGCCCTATCTGATAGGGAAAGAGATAAGGTAACTCTAATTCAAAATCCAAAATCTAAAATCCAAAATTCTATTGATTGGGTGATTGCGGAAATTAGCAGCTATCAAGTAGAGTCTTCGAGTTCTCTTGCACCACGTATCGGTATTTGGACGACTTTTACACCGGATCATCTTAGTCGCCATAAGACTTTAGAGAACTATTACAACATCAAAGCCAAGCTGTTGCGTCAGTCTGAATTGCAAGTGTTCAATGGCGATGATGCCTACTTGAGGCAGCAAGGTTTAAGTGCTTGGCCTAATGCTTATTGGACAAGTGTCAGAGGAAAAGATTTCCTGATTAGCGAAAAAGGCTTTTACATCGAGGACGACTGGGTTGTAGAAAAATTGACTGCAACCTCTGCACCAGAACCGATTGTGAAAGTATCTACTTTGCGGATGGTGGGAGAACATAACCAGCAAAATCTCTTGATGGCAGTAGCAACGGCACGATTAGCGGGAATTAATCGTGATGCGATCGCACTTGCAATTCGAGAATTTCCTGGCGTTGCTCATCGTTTGGAGCATATATGCACTTGGGAAGGTATCGATTTTATTAACGACAGCAAAGCTACTAACTACGATGCTGCCGAAGTTGGTTTAGCATCCGTTAACAGTCCAGCGATTTTAATTGCTGGTGGAGAAGCTAAAGCAGGTGATGATACTGGCTGGCTAGCACAAATTCAAACCAAAGCTGCTGCTGTGTTATTGATTGGCTCTGCTGCACCCACATTTGCCCAACGCCTCCAAGAGGTGGGGTATTATTCTTACCACATTGTGGAAACTATGGAAAGGGCAGTTCCGAGAGCGGCGGAATTAGCTAAGGAGTATGAAGCGCCTGTGGTGTTGCTATCTCCGGCTTGTGCGAGTTTCGATCAGTACCCGAATTTTGAGGTGCGGGGCGATCGTTTTCGTCAGTTGTGCCTTGATTGGGTAAAAGCAGAGAAGCTTCAATACAATTCGATTCTTTCATCCTCTCTGCCTAACTAATTCGGCATTGCTGATTACAATGTATGAATCTTGGTGTAGAGATGTTGCAATGCAACGTTTTTACAAAAGTTTTGAAATCACGCAAAATCATTTTCATACCTCAATTTAGGAACACTACTAATTCACTGTGTGACTTGCAGCTACACAGGGAATTTATTATGTAAAATTATTAACAATTTTGGTATTTTATAGCAAGTAACTGTACTATAAACAGCTAACAATAATACTGTGCAGCCAGGAGAGATTTATGAAATTCAAAATGGTCACAGCTTGGCAATATG
>NZ_DASQZC010000659.1:0-2289 GCF_035638895.1 Nostoc sp.
TAGGGGGGCAAAAACTTAACTTTTGCACCGACGGACTCAATTGCAAATCTTCTCAGCATTCAAAGCACAGATTGCAACAGACGCAGCAGATTTTGACGCAGACACCGTTGCTCGACTGGAAAAAGTGACAAATAAATGAGCCTTGTACTTTTTTCAAGCCAAGCAACTAAATAAGAAATATTTGAAAACTCTAAAAACTCTTCTCAGTTTGAGTTTAGCTGTTGGGATTTTGGCAACATAAAGAGCTTTATTGCCTTTGAGTCGCGATCGCCAGCCTTGTACCAGGAACTTTTCGCACCTTATCCATTACACTTACCGCCAGCCCCATATTTGCTTTTTCATCGGCATTAATCACTACTAATACATTTTGATTACTGCCAACTAAAGTACGTATTTTTTCTGTCAAAGCATCAAAAGTAGTTGGTTGGCGATTTAAGCTTACTTCTCCTTGTGAATTGATCGTAACTGTAATTTTCTCTGAGGTTTGTGATTGTTGTCCAGTGTTAGCTTTAGGTAAATTTACTGGCAGCCCTTCGGAATTAGTTAAAAACAAAGTCGAGATAACAAAAAATGTCAAAAGACTGAAAACTACATCAAGTAATGGCACAATATTAATTTGTGCCGGGATATTAGGTTCTTTGGGTAACTTCATAAGCTTTTTCTGTTGGTTGAAAACGACGAAGGTAGATTAGTTCTAAGTGTCCGCCATACTCCTCAATACTTTCTATTTCTCTCTGGTATAAGCCTCTAAAAATACTGGCAAATGTGAGTGTCATAATACCTACTAACAATCCGAATGCGGTAGCTATTAAATCTTCACTAATCCCTGCCGTCAAACCAGCTTTATTGGTAGCACCAAGATTACCAATATTTAAAGATGCAAAAGTTTTCATCAACCCAAATATTGTTCCCAGAAGACCAAGTAAAGGTGCAAGCCCAACAATTGTGTCAAAAATATGATTAAAACGCTTAAGTAACGACATCTCAACTTTGGCTTCAGTTTCTAATGCCAAACGAAACTCTTCTGGAGTCGGGTTCTCAAGTTCTAAAGTAAAAATAAAAATGCGGGCTATGGGTAAATCAATATTTTTTCGTAGTTTTTCTATAGCGCCAACTACATTATTTAAACGGTACAAATTCAAAACATCTCGTGCTACACGCTGTTGACGATTATAAATTTTCCACCAAAAGATTGTACGCTCGGCAGCTAAAGCTATTGCCAAAATCGAGGATATGAGAAGAGGCCACATGACAACACCGCCTGCTTCAAACAATTCACGTATTCCGCCTGCTCCCATGTAGCTAGTCCTTTTAAATCTATGTGAATAATTAAAGAACAATGATCAGTACAATACCATGCAGTTGAGATAATTTGTCAATATTTTTTCAAGTTATACATATTCTAAGATTCGTGAAATCTACAAAGCATACTGCCGGGAGTTAGTAATGATACCTAATATGGTGATGTCCATTTAGTAGGTTGCATCTGTAGCGGATTTTAAATAATTGGTATTATTTGTGACTAACATATTTAAGCTAATCAACCAAATTGCGATCGCACAAACACAATTGTCTACAACCCAATTCCTTGCCCCCTGTGTGGACAGTCTTGCTGGTTTGAGGAAGTTGATCGCCGTACAGATCCGGCAATTTCCGAAACTCTGCAATCTGCCGTCAAGCAACTCACTTCTGCTGAGGAATTACAGTTTAAGGGCATTACTCCAGAAATCCGCACAGTGTATGAATTAGCAACTCGGCGCATTGATGGGTTTGCTCAACCCCAACAGGATGAAAAGCGACTAAAAAAGGCATTGCAAATGGGTGGCGGTGAATTAAATCAATTCCACGATCGCGGCGACTATTGGACAGTCGATTAGACAACTGCTGATGGTGTTCGCCACACTAGCGCCATCGCTAAAGCTGATTTGACAGTTGTCAGTTCTGGCATTTGTCTGAAGATAGACCAGAGGAAGCAAAACGTTTCTGGCAGGATTTGTTTGCGACTGTTCTAGACTGTACACCAATCTACTCCCATGTTTGGCAGCCAGGAGATATTATTTTTTGGGACAACTCCCAGGTGATGCACAGAGGTACACCCTATGATGCAACGAAATACAAGTGAATTGCGTTGCGTTTAGGGGTTGTGGACAAGGGATAATTTGAGGCAGGGGGAGAATTTTGGAAGTTGCGAAATTATCCCGCAACTATGCAACGCCCTTTACTGAGGTGCTGTCTCTGGCGTTGGTGTCGATGTAGAAGTAGGGGTTTCTGTGGGAGTTGGTGTAGGAG
>NZ_DASQZC010000660.1:0-3060 GCF_035638895.1 Nostoc sp.
AATAAAATCCGGGCGATGCTAAAGATGGCAGCGCTAAGGGCAGCACTCACGGGGATTGTAATTAGCCATGCGCCAGCAATGCCTTTTAGTGTTTGAAACTTAATCGACTTGATATTTTGCACTAGTCCAATACCAACTACAGCGCCGACGAGAGCGTGGGAGGTGGAGACTGGTAAACCTAGCCGGGAGGCAATGAGGATGGTGGTAGCAGTAGCAAGTTCGGCACAAAATCCACTGCTAGGTTGTAAGGCAATAATGTTTTCGCCAATAGTGGCGATGACTTTTTTACCCCAGACAGCTAAACCACCAACAATACCAGCACCACCAAGGATTAAAATCCAAATGGGGATGGTGATACCATCTGTTGGTACGCTACCAGTGCGATTGATGTAGACGATCGCAGCTAAAGGAGCGATCGCATTTCCCACATCATTAGAACCATGAGCAAAGGCGACAAAGCAAGCACTTAGTAGTTGGAATCTTCCGAATACACGCTCTACGGGATTAGGGATTGGGGACTGGGGATTGGGGGCTGGGGATTGGGTAGACTCTTCTGTTTTCCCCAAATTTTCCAATTGTCGCCAACTAATGATTGTCAGTCCAACTGCTGCTACTGCACCCGTTAGCAGGGGGATGTCGTAAGCAGGGATCGTAAAACCAACTTGCTCAATTACAAAAATGGTTAGCGGTTCTGTGAGTGATGGTAATACAATTACGCCGAATACACTTAGTAGCAGAGTACTCAACCAGGGAATCCATTCTTGTAACTGCACTACTTGATTGGGTTGATCTAAAATCCAGTGCTTTATTAGACTGTAAAATAAAGCAGCGATCGCACCACTAATTAATGGCGTTAAAATCCAGGCAATGGTGATCGAGCCAATTGATGACCAATCAATTGCACCTACTCCTAAAGCTACCCAACTAAATCCAGCGATCGCACCAACAACCGCATGAGAAGATGAGACTGGTAAACCGCGTGATGTGGCAATTTGCAACCACACACCACAAGATATTAGTACCGTTATCATCCCAGTAACGAATATTTGGGGTGTAGCTGCGAATAAAGCAGGATTCGCAATTTTCGTTGCGAGAGTTTCCGTTACCTCATGTCCAAACAATACAGCACCCGTAAACTCTAATATCCCGGCAATTATTATCGCTTGTTTGAGGGTAACAGCTTTGGAGCCTACAGAGGTTCCCATCGCGTTAGCGACATCATTTGCTCCGAGATTCCAGGCGACGTAGAAAGCTAGTAAAGCTACCAAAAGTAGGGTAATAAGCATTTTGTTGGGGACAAGGGGAAAGTGAGGGAGATGAGGATGAAACTTGAGCTTTTAAGGGTGAACTTTGAACCTCTGAGCTTCGTCGTTGAACCTTTGAGCTTCATCGTTGAACCTTTGAGCTTCGTCGTTGAACCTCTGAGCTTCATCGTTTAACCTTTGAGCTTCGTCGTTGAACTTTTGAGCTTCATCGTTTAACCTCTGAGGTTCATCGTTTAACCTCTGAGCTTCGTCGTTGAACCTTTGAGCTTCGTCGTTGAACCTTTTAGCTTTAAAATTCTACTTTTAACACTCCCCCATCTCCCTAATCTCCCTGTTACGGATAAATTAAGATTTTATAAGTATCGGGTGTAGGTGCGATCGCTTGCTCAACGGCTGCTGATAAATCTTTTAATGGATAGCGATCGCTAATCAAGGCTTTTACATCTATTCGCTGATTAAATACAATATCAGCTGATAAACTTTGAAGCCGATAAGATGAGCTATAACTTCCTATCAAGTCAATTTCTCGACGGTAGAGAATATTGGGATTAATTGAAATTTCCACCTCATCAGGGAATTCAGCGAAAAATAATATTTTGCCACCTTTGCGAGTACTATCAAGTGCTTGAAAGAAAGCTTTTTCGCTAGGAACAGCCAGCAGAGTAATATCAACACCCAGTCCACCAGTTAGGGCATGGATTTTTGCTCTTAAATCGGGATCGCGAGCATCAAAAGCCGCCTCTGCACCGACACTCAAGGCTTTTTCAATTCTAGAGGGTAGTAAATCGGTAGCGATCGCTTTTGCTCCGAAATACTTCACCAACATAATGAACATTAACCCAATAGGCCCAGCACCAGTAACTAATACAGTTTGTCCTGGGGCAATTTGGGCTTTTTTCACAGCTTTCAAGCAACAGTTAGTCGGTTCTACAAAACTTGCTTCTTCAAAACTGATATTATCCGGGATGGAAATTAACCCACCATTTTCCACAATATGTCTGGGAACCTTGACATAATCAGCAAAACCGCCACCACTGGCGTTAAAGCCTGCGGTAGTGGAGATGTTTTTGTAAACATCACACATAGAGAAATTATCATTTAGGCAGTAGGCGCAACGCATACAGGGGATGTGGTGCATCACTGCTACCCGTTGTCCAACTTGCCAACCTTTGACATTATTGCCTATTGCTGCGATCGTGCCGGCAGTTTCATGTCCAAAAATGCGCGGCGGTTCATACAGTGGATAACGAATTTTTTTAATATCTGACTGGCACAACCCCACAACCCGCACCTGTACCAGCACTTCATCTGGTTCTAAGGTTGGAACTGGGATATCTTCGTAAGAAAGTTGATTAACGCCTCTAAATACCTGTGCTTTCACGTTGGTTTTTCCCCGCTCAACGATACTAGATGTAACATTAGCAGTCAACGTTAGGCTATCAGGTTTAAGATTTCTGTGTTTTAGCTTGTTCTAATTCTGTTTCTAAGCTTTGTTCAAATCTTTGGAATGCTTCAACATCTACCGCTAAAAGATATCCCCCAATACCGCCATTCTCAAGCCTGAGAATCTCACCCCGGTTGTCCTTAGCAGTAATTCTTAAAATTCCTTCTTTTTGCCAAAGTCGATAACGTTCACCCTCAAAGCACCGGCCACCTCTTGATTTGTTCTTGAAAGTATGCTGCCTGAGCATCTGTTTTCATTCTTCCATCTTTTAAAAGGTTACGAGTAGCACCATCCAGAATTTCTTGTGAAAAATGAAGTTCGTATAACTCTGCCTCAGCAGCACGCATCAGA
>NZ_DASQZC010000661.1:0-2850 GCF_035638895.1 Nostoc sp.
GGGTCAATAGCGATACCTGCGGCGGGCGTAGCCATCGTCTTTTCTACAAGCTGATTTTCAACTGGAAAGTCCTGCAACTTCACCATCTCGGCAATTTGAGTCCATAATGGCTTCGGTAGGAGCTTGGCAGCAGCTTTTAAAGCTTCAGGTGGCATACATTGCCGGATATCTCTTAGTATTTCCAGCCCCTGGCTATCGTCAGTTGTAACTACATTCTCCAATTCATCAGCAATCAATTCCAAGGATTCCTTTGTCATATACTCTGAAATGTCAACAGGCTGCTGATCATGATTTCCTTGCTGGACAGTGTGCGGGTTGATGGGTGATTCTGGGGGACTTTCAGGCTGCACACTGCTGTCTGGTTTATATATTATAAGTGGGGTAGCAGTGTACCGGTTGATGAGTGATTCGTCCACTGGCTTGGAATGCCGATCTCCCCACACACATGGAGCAAATAGTGGCTCATCACGGTATTTTGGGAATGGTTCTGATACTGGAATTTGTGTGGGATTTTGAACTACAATAGCTTGCTGGATAGCTTGCTCACTCCAATCAACTTTACTTTTAGTTTCATCAGCCATCCATTGAGTCATTTTTCGCTCGACGGCTGCTAGCACTGCCAGCCGATCGGGGTGATTCATTATTTCAGGATTAACGGTATAAACCCGTCTCCGAATTCCATCTATCGTCTTTTGTTCTGGTTTTGCGAATTTTAGCCCGATAAGGTCTAGTAGGCTGGAAATATATTTCATTTTTTCTGCGCCCGTCGCCGACTCTGGATCGGGTTTCATGTTCAACGCTTTCACTATTTCTGGTTGCCGCGCTTTTTCGATAAATTCATTTACCTCTGACAGATCCTTGTGCCATTCGCCCTGAGTGAACTGGAGTATATTTAGCTCCTTTAGCGCCCAAATATCTAAGTGGGAGATTTTTTTCATTGTGCCGGTAAAAAAATCTTGCGCCGTAGCCTTGTAATACCAATCTACCTCATGCCGTTTTTGGGAAATCTCGAAGTTATTCAGAAAGAAAAATCGTTGTTGCTGTGTGATGAAATGCTTATTTTTAATATGCCTTTCATAAATGAAATCTATACCATAAGCCTTCTCAGATTCTATTCCAGGTAATCTATCTAGAAGGCGTGTTTTCTCGATTCGCCTTTGCATCGGCTTACGTGGATTCTTCTTAGCTGCCTGATTTGCCTCTTCTACTGTCTCCAACGGGATAGCAACAAAAAGTTCTTGAGCGTGTTGCATCTGAACTGCTTCTTTGGCACCTTTAAGTAGATCGCTATATTCTCGACTAGTGTCCCATTCTATTATTTCAACTTTGTGTCCGGCTTCTTCCAGCGCATGAATTAAGCACAACCGCAGATGCTTCATCTCAAAATTATCTAATGCTCCCAAACGGCCAGAAAAGTCCCACCAATCATCTCGATTCCTAGTAAGTGCCTTGCCAATTACTTCCAAAACCCTATCAGAGTTACCTGAATCAAAGGCAGCCATTCTCGCCGATACATTCACTCTATCGTTTAATATTTTTAAAAAGGTTTTATCAAAATAAGTCTGGGGAGTTGACCTTTCCTTGACCATTGATCGCTCTGGGCAAACAACATAATGAGGTATGGAATTATCCCTTAACCGGAACATCTGCTGGTGTTGAGAATTTGTGTTTTGAACTCCCACAAAAAATGACATCTTATCGGTAAAATGCTTAGTGGTGACGCTAACGCCTGACTCAGCAGTAGGCGATACTATGATGTATTCAGGCTGCCATGTTTGGATAAATAAATTAGGCTCTTTCATAAATTCTTTCGCCCATTCTTCCGCAACGCTCTCAGAATTTAAGCAAAACCCAAATTTACCTAAATCCAGAAGAAGCTTATCAAGTGTGAGCGCGAAAGTTTTGGAATCACAAGCAATCCAAGACTTTACACCCTGAGAACAAAGATACTGAACTAGTGCGGATTTATCACGTTTTTTTATTTCTCCTTCTGGGTCAATTCCTTCAATAAAGCTAATTTTGTGTGGTGGAATTTTCTTGGTGTTTTTAATTTTAATTACTTGCTTATTCTTAGCCAGTTTTGCAACAAAATCCACATAATTATCAGATAAATTCCCATCTAATAAAAAGATGCGATTACACACCTCTAGCGCCCGTGTAAATATTTTAATTACTTTCGCTTGGTTACTTCCTAGAGTTCCGCCATTGATTGTATGGAGTAAAACAGAGCAAGCCTCATCTAGATAAATATCGCGCCCAGCAAAATGTCCATCTACGTGTTCTATAGAGTCCACGCAAAACAATAGGTGGGTACTTTCATCTGATACTAAGTCTTTAGCATCATCATTATTCAAGTGGTAGACTTTGATATCTCGCATTGATGCTGATCTACTAGCTGTTTGGAGTAGTAAATTATTTCTATAACCAATAATTCTTACTCCTTTTTTAGTCTTCGCAATTTCCGTAATCATCGCCCCGGTTTTGTGGGTTCCTAGCCCTGAGTTAACCGCGACAATTACACCGGAATCTGGAATAGGGGGGAATGTAAATTCATCCTGATGGACTGTAATATTGGGAGTATATTTCTTGGAATTTAGCCACCTCTGCCAATCCTCATGGAAGCCAGAAGGCAGATTTTCATCATTAAGCAATGAGGCACTAAGAGAAATATTTCGCTTTTCTTCCTTGGCTAATTCCCAAAAATAATCCGGTGTAACGTAGGAAATATTTTGTAATTCTTTGTAGTTGAGTTCATCAACATCATTAGCTTCTTTTGTGACTTGACCCCACCAAGCAAAATTAGCAGACCACCCCCACTTTTCTAGGAGCAAAATAATCCTGCGCCATCTT
>NZ_DASQZC010000662.1:0-9465 GCF_035638895.1 Nostoc sp.
ACTACCTTCATTTCAAATCTAGCAATCCTTCTTCTTTCAATTTCGGATTGAAGCGAATTTGCATTTGCAAACCACGCACTTCTAATAAATGGGTTGAAATTTCTGCTTCTACCCTCCGCGCCACATTTTTAAGAATTTTTATTTGTGCTAATTCATCATTAGCTGGATGTTGATAATTTGCCTGTTCTTCAGGTGTCATTACGACTTTGACATCAATAGGATGAGTCCATTTTTCCTTTTGATCCCCATTTCCCCAAGGGACACTGCCATTTTCAGCAATCCAAGCATTTTCAGTATTTTCTAAAATTGTGCGGCTAGGGCGTTCAATAGTTTGAACTTTGACCCAATAGCATTGCTGTGGCTGACGGACTAAATGCTGTTTGAGGCTGAGGTAAACATCACGAGAGTATCCTACAAATTGCAGCACTTTTTCTTGGTCAAAGATAGCATATATCCCGATTTTACCTTGAAATTGTTCGGGTAATTGGCCGCGATCGTCAATGTAAGGAATGTATTCCAGGGCTGCCAAAGAAGAAAGATTCGTTTCAAGAGCCATACATCAAATATTAAACTTACTATTTGCCTGCAAAATTAAGAATTGCTAACTAGGGAAAAAATATCTTTAAAATTATCCGTTTTCCACTTTTTGGTAAATTGCACAAAGGCGACTGGGTTTAAAAATCTTAGCACTAAACATAAAATTTGGTGGAACGTTGATAATGGCATATTCATCAGAATCATGATACTTTTCAAATTCTGCTGGCATTCCTTTAGTCGTAGTTAAGCTGTAAGGAACTGGTTGAAAAAGTAATTCTGTAAATTTAACTTGCTCACACTGTAACTGTTGACAAATTTGCTTTAAGAAAGCAACGCTTGTCAATAAATTGAATAAATTTTCTTGAGCTTGTGTTTCAAGAGTGAAACTGCTATCAAAGTTCTGGACGATTTTAAGGGGCATTTTATGTATAGGTAGCTATTAATGACTAAGTGATGAGAGAGGATAGGCAACAATCCAAAAGTGCTGGACAACGAAGCCTGCCTTTTGGTGCAGATAAGCTTTATGAAAAATTACCACTTTAAGATCAGCCTATTGGATTGTATGACTTCTGTCAGCCACAGGAGTAAGCTGGCATGATTAAGAATCGTAAAGTGTAGGAGATTTTTAAGGATAGATAATTTTTCCTTAAGGTTGTGCTGACAAACTTCAGATATTGTACTAAAGCGATAGCCTATGGAGTGCTGCGCCTACGCACTTACCACACCAGCCCCTACCCTCCCTAGAAACGATTCTCACACAACAAAAATGAGTGGATAATCGTGATATAAATCACAACTATCCACTCAAAGTTTAGTAAATCGGGGTTACTAGAAAAACCCAAGTAGATTATTGAAACTTGGCAAACTTCAAACCAATTAACGTGATTCAGTTCCTTGATTGGGGCTACCTGCTACAGAATCATTTTCTGGTGCTTCTGGTGTAGCAGTGGGTTTAGCATCGCTCTTTTCATCATCGCCAGTTTTGCGCTTACTTTCGTCAAGAGGGGTTTCGTAATTACCAGAAGCGGGTGTATTTTCTTGGCTACCAGCCTTTTGTGGTTCAGACATTATTGCATTCCTAATAATTTTATTGTTGGTATTATCTTAAGAAGGTTAGGGGTGTGAGTGCATCTATCCAGATATAGTTATGGCTGATTTTTACCTCTATCGGAAGTATTGTTTAGTACTACTCATGTATACTGAAAAAAATCCAGGAATGTAGAGTTTTTTAGCCTTACAGCGCTTTCTATGGTTAAGGGAGGCTTATTTCCGCCAACCTGTACTAAGTGAATAAGATGATTGTGATACAAACTAATCATTGTGTAATTAATGAATCAGAGCAATCTATCGTTACCATCTGGGTGTATGCTTCGCAAAGCAACCTCTGGGGATCAGTGGTCGATTCGATTGCTGGTGTTTTCAGCGAAACTCGACCCAACCCAATTAAATTGGCAGCAATTTTGGGTAGTTGAATGCGATGCCTACGGCGGGCAAAGCCTACGCAATCTGGTAGCTTGTGGACAGCTACGTAATTTCTCAGGGGCACAAGAACTTGGTAGTTTGGTTGTTGCATCACCTTGGAGAGGTCGCGGTTTGGGTACTTTGCTAACGCAGCATTTGATTAATACAGCAACGCAACCACTTTATCTTGAATGTTTAGGTGAACGATTGGCGAAGTTTTACAGTCGCTTTGACTTTGTGCCAATATCTTTTGAAGACTTGCCAGAATTCCCCAAAACAAGAGGCAAGTCTTCGCTCAAGGGGAAATTTAGATTTTCGCAATTAGCTAAAAGGCTGTTCAGAGTTCCTGTGGTGTTTATGGAACACCGGAATAATTTGTAATTCGTAATTCGTAATTCGTAATTCGTAATTCTTAAGGACGCTCTCTATGAGACGCTAAAAGCGTAGCTTACAACTCTTACAGAGTACGCGGACTCGCTAACGTAATTTGTAATTACAGATCGCAAAAAAAGGCTTGATACAAGCTGTTTTCAACCCTTTACTTTCGCCCTTCCCTATTCCCATTCCCCACTCCCCATTTTCAAATCTGAGGTTTAGCAAAAATCGTTAGTAAGACTGGCCCTAGTAAATAGTGGTGATTCAAACACAATAACCCAGCCGAGGAGCCTAGAAGTTGACGTTGATTAGGGCTGTAGAGTCTAATTCCAAGGGGAGAGACTGGCAATAATTGAGGTTCTGTCTCTTTTATGGAGGTAAAATCAACCAAGTAGAAGCGTCCACCGGGAGAAAGTACCCGTGCTATCTCACTAAGTACCTGTTTAGGTTCTAAATAGTGCAAAAAGCTGATAGTGCTGAAAACAGCATTAAATTGACCATCAGCAAAGGGAAGAGATTCAGCTTTGCCCTCGACATAAATTAAGCGTGGACGGTGGCGGTTACTCTGTCTGGCTACCCGCAACATATTAGCAGATAAATCCAATCCGATCGCTTGCAAGTCGGGAAACTGAGTAGCAAGGCGCTCAAGTAAACGTCCAGTACCACAGCCGATATCAAGTATATTTGCTGACTCGGATAAATCGACGTACTCCAGCAACCGTTTGTGAATGGCTCGATAAAACACTGAAGGAAAGAGCCAGTCGTAACTTGGTGCCCATCGGTCAAAAAGGAACTTTTTGTTACTAAAAAAGTCATTCGTCATTAGTTTTCGCAGCTTCCCTGAAGCTCGATACTTTTTTTGGGTAAGTAGCTGCGCCTCCAAATAAGTTGGTTAACTATAGTTTTGCAGTCCGACAATATCTAGTATGCTCACCTTGGCAAATCATCGGGAATTTTGGCAATTGAATTTGTAGTTAACAGTGTGCCTAGAGACTCATTGTATCTCTGTAGAAAACCAAAAAACTAGCAATCAGTGCATAAAACTATAGAACCTAACCGTATGTATTTATAGAGGTTCAAATACAACCAACTGATCTAGTTTGAAATTATTAAGGTAAAAAATTATGACAAGTTTTATTCAAACCCGGTTACACAATGATTTACTCCATCCAGTCCGCCAGTGGTTGGAAACGATAGAAATTCATAACTCCAAATTGGCTCATTTCTTGTGCAAAGCTATTCCTGCTCAGTGTCCCTTTGAGCGAGACATCACGCTTTTTAGCCGGAAGCTGTTTCACATTCCTCCGATGTGTAAATTAAATCCCCTATACGAGGAAGTGGTTGGTTTGCGTTTTAAAGCGCTCTGTTATCTTGCCGATGAATGCGGTGAAGATGTCACAGCCTATTGTTAATAGCCAGTTGGATCGTTATTTGATCAAGCAGCGATGCCTTCGGCGGGCACAGCCGACGCTAATTGTAAATTTACGGTTGTTACTTACTCAGGTTTATACTAAGCTAACGTACACCTAATTTAGATGTTTGGCTATTTAAGTAGCTGACACCTCGAAGACAGTGTTTCCACACCGTATTTTTGCTTACCGTATCCTGCTGAAATCATTAACATTATCATGACGCACATCTTACTGGTTGAAGATGAAGTCAAGCTGGCACGATTTGTCGAATTGGAATTGAATTATGAAGGCTATCAAGTCAGTATTGCCTACGATGGATTAACTGCACTCACCGCAGCGCGTAAGTTACATCTAGATTTAGTAATTTTAGACTGGATGTTGCCTGGTTTTTCGGGATTGGAAATTTGCCGCCGCCTGCGAAGTATTGCTGAGAAAGTGCCGATAATTTTATTAACTGTCAAAGACGAAGTGAGCGATCGCATTGCAGGCTTAGACGCTGGTGCTGATGATTACCTCGTTAAACCCTTCAGCGTTGATGAATTATTAGCCAAAGTTGGCGATCGCTTGCGAAGAAGTCAGCAAGTAGACGGTGCAGATGTTTTAGAATTTAAAGACCTGTGTTTAAATCGTCGCACGCGCCAAGTGTACCGAGATCAGAGGTTAATTGAGTTAACTGCTAAGGAATTTGATTTACTAGAATATTTACTGGCCCATCCGCGACAGGTAATTACGTGCGATCGCATTTTACAAGAAGTCTGGGGTTACGGCTTCATAGGCGATGCCAATATAATCGAACTTCAGATGCGCTACCTACGGCTGAAACTTGAAGCCAATAACCAAAAGTGCCTCATTCAAACTGTGAGTGGTGTCGGCTACACATTGCATGATTGAATTTGGGATGGGGCATTGGGGAATGGGGAATTTTCCCCCTACTCCCCACTCCCTACTGCCTCACTCCCTTCCAGTGTGAAATAACGGTAAAACCCCAAAGTTTTCTATTCCAGGAAGATTTGGGGTTTTTGGCAATCTGAGTAAAAACTCATCCAACACCGGGTTAATTATATTAGTATGCACAAAGCTGTCATCATCTAAAATCTAAAACTGCATGACCTATCTAGAAACAGCAGCGCAATTCTACCGCGAAGTTGCCGAAACCCCGCAAGTTGGACTTTGTTGTGTGCAAAGTACACCCCTGCAACTACCAGGATTAAAAATTCCTTTGCCAATGCAGGAAATGAACTATGGTTGTGGCACTACCGTTCACCCCACTGAACTAGGAAATCAACCTACTGTGCTGTATGTCGGTGTTGGCGGCGGCTTAGAAGCATTGCAATTCGCTTACTTTTCCCGCCATGCAGGTGCTGTAATTGCCGTTGAACCGGTTGGAGCCATGCGGGAAGCAGCTGCACGCAACCTGGAAATTGCTGCTCAAGAAAACCCGTGGTTTGACACCAGCTTTGTAGAAATCCGCGAAGGTGATGCTTTTAACTTACCTGTTGCTGATCTTCGCGTCGATATCGTGGCGCAAAATTGCCTTTTCAATATTTTTGAACCAGAAGATTTAACCCGTGCTTTAAAAGAAGCCTATCGGGTATTAAAACCAGGCGGACGTTTGCAGATGAGCGATCCAATTGCTACTAGTCAAATTCCAGCACATCTTCAACAAGATGAACGACTGAGAGCCATGTGTTTATCAGGCGCACTCACATATCAAGAGTATACTGAACGGATTACAAATGCTGGTTTTGGTCAAGTTGAAATTCGCGCCCGTCGTCCTTATCGTCTACTAGATTCCCAGACTTATAATTTAGAAGAACATCTACTTTTAGAAAGTCTGGATTCCGTCTCCTTTAAACTTGCTATTCCAGAAGATGGTGCTTGTATCTTCACGGGAAAAACAGCAGTTTATGCTGGCTTGGAACCCTTCTTCGATGACTCAGCAGGTCATCTACTCCAGCGTGGTATTCCCGCCGCAGTGTGTGATAAAACTGCTGCTAAACTTGCGGTTATCAACCCAGCAGAAATAATTGTGACTAATTCAACCTGGCACTATAGCGGTGGCGGTTGCTGTTAATTTGTTAAAAAATAATTCAGATGTCAGAAGTCAGAATTGCTCTGTACGACTGGGGAATGAATGCACAATTTGAATATTTCACAAATTGCACTCTGAATTCTGGATTCTGACTTCTTCTTTATAACCCCAAAATGTTGTTAATTAGTGTATTTATTGCCACGCTTTTTTTAGCATATTCTAATGGTGCAAATGACAACTTTAAAGGGGTAGCAACGTTGTTTGGTAGCCGAACTACTAGCTATCAAACAGCAATTTTGTGGGCAACTTTTACAACTTTAGCTGGCGCGGTTGCTGCAACTTTTTTGGCAAGTACATTAATTAAAAACTTCTCCGGGAAAGGATTAGTGCCTGATGCGATCGCTAATTCACCAGAGTTTCATTTGGCAATTGCTCTTGCTGCTGGTTTAACTGTACTGATAGCCACCTTCATGGGGTTTCCTGTTTCCACAACTCACAGTTTAACAGGTGCGCTGGTTGGCGCTGGATTAGTTTCGATCGGACTCAAAGTTAATTTTGCAGCTTTGGGAACTTCTTTTATTTTGCCTCTATTACTCAGTCCAATTATTGCTATTCCTTTGGGAGCAGGAATTTACAGTTTATATAACTATATAATTTCAAAATGGAATCTATCAGTCAATCAGAAAATAATTGATACTTGCCATATTATCAGCGCTGGAATTGTCAGTTTTGCTAGAGGCTTAAATGATACTCCCAAGATTTTTTCACTCATTCTAGTTATTGAGTATTTTTCGATTCAGGGGGGAATGATTACAATTGCGATCGCAATTGCACTTGGCGGTTTACTCAACTCCCAAAAAGTTGCAGTAACCATGAGTGAAAAGATTACCTCATTGAATCATACTCAAGGATTATCAGCAAATATAGTAACTGGAGTTCTGGTTATTGCAGCTAGTCAGTTTGGGCTTCCGGTTTCTACGACTTACGTTTCAGTTGGTTCTATTTTTGGAGTAGGCTTGACTAGCAAAAAAGCTAATATGCGTGTTTTTTATCAGATACTATTATCGTGGATTTTAACTTTACCTACTGCTGCAATTATTAGTGCAATAACATACAGATTATTACAAGGATAGAAAGATTGAATATATTTATAATATATTAAAGGAGTAGTTAACTAATGCAAACTCAATCAAGAATTACGCCATTTAAAAACAAACTCAATTCTCCTTTTATAAAAAAGGGAATCACTGTTTTACAAATTAATCTAGGTAAGCGTTGTAACCTTGCCTGTACACACTGTCATGTAGAAGCTGGGCCAAAACGTACAGAAGAACTTTCTCCTGAAGTTTGCGAACAATTGATTTCGCTAATCCATAAATTCCCCGAAATTAAAATTGTGGATTTGACTGGTGGCGCACCAGAAATGAATTATGGATTTAAACCATTAGTAGAAGCAGCAAGAGCAACTGGTAAACAGGTGATTGTCCGGTCTAATTTGACCATTTATTTTGAAGATGGATTTGCTGATTTACCAGAATACTTTGCTCAACACAAAATAAGAGTTGTGGCTTCCCTACCTTGCTACTTAGCAGATAATGTTGATAAAATGCGCGGTGCTGGTGTTTTTGATAATTCAGTCAAAGCTTTGCAGTGGCTTAACCAGCTTGGCTATGGGAAAGAGCCAAATTTAATTTTGGACTTGGTATTTAATCCCCAATTACCCACGAATGAAAATTTTTCCTTAGCTCCCGAACAGACCAACCTAGAACGAGATTACAAAATGTTCTTACAAGAACATTTTAATATTGTGTTTAGCAACCTCTTCACCATTACCAACCTACCAGTTGGTAGAACCAAAATGCATTTAGAACGGAGAAAACTGTACACCAGCTATTTGCAGTTTTTAGAGTCTCATTTTAATCCCGACACAGTTGAACATTTGATGTGCCGCGATGAACTCTCAATTGACTATCTAGGCAATGTATATGATTGCGACTTTAACCAAATGATGAATTTGCCTGCAAAAAATCGCAATGGTGATTTGACGGTTAGCAAACTCTTAGAAGCTGACAGTTTAAACCTGATTAATGAGATACAAACTGCTGCTTATTGCTATGGTTGTACTGCTGGATGTGGTTCTAGTTGTGGTGGTGCTTTGCTCTAAAGGCAAATCCATTAAAATAGGTAACTGGGTATAGCCACCAATCTCTGTCTCAATTCAAGAACGTTTTAGAATAGTATTTCGACACTGATGAATTAAAGGAGACTGTGACCACTACATTACACTGGCAAGAACGGGTTGGTAATCAAAGAGATTGGGTTTGGCGCGGCTGGCAAACACGCTACACTTACATTCGCCCTAGCCAAAATCACCAGAAAACAACACCACTGATATTACTACATGGCTTTGGCGCTTCTATTGGTCATTGGCGACATAATTTAGAAGTGTTGGGTGAACATCACACAGTGTATGCCATCGATATGCTGGGTTTTGGCGCTTCTGAAAAAGCCGCAGCTAATTACAGCATCGAACTCTGGGTTGAGCAGGTTTACGATTTCTGGAAAACATTTATCCGTCAACCAGCGATTTTGGTGGGCAATTCCAACGGTTCACTGATTTCTATGGCCGCCGCCGCCGCTCACCCCGATATGGTGCTGGGTATGGTGATGATGAGTTTACCCGACCCTTCACTAGAGCAAGAAGCAATCCCCCCTGTACTGCAACCAGTTGTCAGAGCAATTAAAAATATTGTCGCTTCGCCGTTGATTCTTAAACCTGTATTTAACTTCGTGCGCCGTCCAGGGGTGCTGCGTCGCTGGGCTAGTCTTGCCTACGCTAACCCAGAGGCGATTACTGATGAACTCATAGAAATTTTAGCGGGGCCTCCTCAAGATAGAGGTTCCGCCAGAGCCTTCAGTGCTTTATTCAAAGCTACCCTTGGAATTAACTTTAGTCCCAGTGTCAAGAAAGTATTACCAACCTTAACAATTCCCATGTTGTTAATTTGGGGACAAAAGGATCGGTTTGTTCCTCCAGCCCTTGCTAACCAATTTGCCCAATATAACGAGAAATTGGAAGTCCTGAATTTAGAAAATGTGGGTCATTGTCCCCATGATGAATGTCCTGAACAAGTCAACCAAGCTATTTTAGATTGGATTGGGAGGTGGGTTAGCGACTCCGAATAGCCCGCCGCAGGCATCGCTAACCGTTGCTTACTCCCTAATTATTATGCAATGGGAGCGACGCCGAATAGCCCGCCGTAGGCATCGCGCCAACCAATACCTTTGCAACTATTGAATTTTGAATTGCTTAATACCTAGCCAATCGTGGCTTGGTTAGTGTCAACATCTGTAGCCCCACTAACAGAACGAGCTACAGAAACCATCTTGTTGAGAATTTCTTGACTGGGAACTTTACCTTTCAACACCACAGTGCTACCCGTTTGAGCAACCCAAAGGGTATTAACATCATCGAGTTGGGGGTCTTGATCAAATGCCAACGCTACTCGCTTTGCCAACCCACTTTGGTCATATTCCCCGCTTAATCCCACACGTTCTGGGGGTATTGATTGAGTAGCAGTAGACCCAACGTTAGTATTAGGAGCTTGCGCTATTGACTGTGCAGTAGGATTTACTTCTGCATTTTGA
>NZ_DASQZC010000663.1:0-2844 GCF_035638895.1 Nostoc sp.
GGGTCAATAGCGATACCTGCGGCGGGCGTAGCCATCGTCTTTTCTACAAGCTGATTTTCAACTGGAAAGTCCTGCAACTTCACCATCTCGGCAATTTGAGTCCATAATGGCTTCGGTAGGAGCTTGGCAGCAGCTTTTAAAACTTCAGGTGGCATACATTGCCGGATATTTCTTAGTATTTCCAGCCCCTGGCTATCGTCAGTTGTAACTACATTCTCCAATTCATCAGCAATCAATTCCAAGGATTCTTTTGTCATATACTCTGAAATGTCAACAGGCTGCTGATCATGATTTCCTTGCTGGACAGTGTGCGGGTTGATGGGTGATTCTGGGAGACTTTCAGGCTGCACACTGCTGTCTAGTTTATATATGAGTGGGGTAGCAGTGTACCAGTTGATGAGTGATTCGTCCACTGGCTTGGAATGCCGATCTCCCCACACACATGGAGCAAATAGTGGCTCTATGCGTGTAGGGAATGGTTCTGATGCTGGAGTTTGTGTGGGGTTTTGAACTGTAATAGCTTGTTGGATTCCCTGCTCAGTCCAATCGACTTGGCTTTTAGTTTCATCAGCCATCCATCGAGTGAATTTTTTCTCAACCGATGCAAGTACTGCCAGTCGATCAGGGTGGTTCATTAATTCGGTGTTAATGGAATAAACCCGTTGCCGAACCCCATCTATCATCTTTTGTTCGGCTTTTGCGAATTTTAGCCCGATAAGGTCTAGTAGCCTGGAAATATATTTCATTTTTTCCTGCCCCGTCACCGACTCTGGTTCGGGTTTCATGTTTAGTGCTGATATTATTTCTGGTCGGCGTGCGTTTTGAATGAATTCTTTTACCTGTGGCATATCTTTGTACCATTCGCCTTGCGCGAATTGGAGTACGTTCAATTCTTTCAAAGCCCAAATGTCTAGGTGACTAATTTTTTTCATTCTGGCCATGAAAAAATCTTCTGCCGTGGCTTTATAATACCAATCTACCTCGTGCCGTTTTTGGGAAATCTTAAAGTTATTCAAAAAATAAAATCGTTGCTGTTGTGTGATGAAATCCTTATCTTTAATGTGTCTTTCGTAAATAAAATCCGTGCTATAAACCTTTTCCAATTCTATTCCCGGTAGTCTATCTAGAAAGCGTGTCTTTTCAATTCGTCTTTGTGTTGGTTTGCGTGGATTTCTCTTTGCTTCTGCATTTGCTTCTTCAAGTGTCTTAAACGCTTCAGCTTGAAAAATTTCTTCAGCGTGTTCTCTTTGAACGGCTTCTTTCGCTCCTTGAATAACCTCAATGAAATTCTGGCTAATATCCCACTGAATTATTTCAACTTTGTGTCCGACTTCTTCTAGGGCATGAATTAAACAGAGTCGTAAATTTTGCATCTCAAAATTATCTAGCACTCCTAAATAGCCTGAAAACTGCCACCAATCATCTGGATTTTTTGCCAATGCTTTCCCAATAACTTCTGAAGCTCTTTTGGGATCACCTGAATCATACGCAGCCATTTGTGCTGATGTATTTGCTCTATCCTGTAAGATTTGTAAGTATATTTTGGCTGAATAAGTATGTGGGGTAGCTCTATTATTTACCATTGAATAGTCGGGACATACCACATAATGAGGAATGGAATTATCCCTTAATCTAAACATTTGCTGGTGCTGAGAGTTTGTGTTTTGTACTCCTACAAAAAATGTCAGTTTATCTGTAAAGTATTTGAGAGTTACACTAACTCCTGACTCAGCCGTGGGGCTGATTATGATGTAGTCGGGCTGCTTACTTGCAATAAAATGATTGGGGTTTTTCATAAAAATCTTCGCCCATTCTTCACCAGCACTTTCAGAATTCAAACAAAATCCAACTTTTCCAAAAAGCTTGAAAACTTTATCCAGCGTCAGAGCAAAAGTTTTTGAATCACAAGCTATCCAGGGAATTACTCCCTCGGAACACATATATTTAACCAGTGCTGATCTATCGCGATTTTGTAGTTCCCCATCTAGGTTAATTCCCTCTATAAAAGTAATTGTATGGGGAGGTATTTTTCTCTTATTCTCAATTTTAATTACTCGCTTATTTTTAGCCAATTTTGCAATAAAATCTACATAAATATCAGAGAGATTTCCATCTAATAAAAAGATGCGATTGCACACCTCTAACGCTCGTGTAAATATTTTAATGACTTTCGCTTGGCTGTCTCCAAGGGTTCCTCCATTGATAGTGTGTAATAGAACAGAGCAAGTCTCATCTAAGTAGATATCACGACCTTCAAAGTAGCCATCGACGTATCCTATTGAATCTACACACAGCCCTAGATGTGTGTCTTCGTCGGGTATTAGCTCTTTAGCACCATCGTCGTTCAAGTGACATATATTCTTAATCCCTTCTGATTGGGATCTACTAATGGTCTGAAGTAGTAGGTTGTTCCGGTAGCTGAGGAGCCTTATTCCTTTTTTAGTCTGTTTAATTGCCAAAATCATTGCCCCTGTCTTGTGAGTTCCTAGCCCGGATTTGACAGCAATGATTGTATTAGATTCGGGAATTTCCGGGAATGTAAATTCATCTTGGTTTACTATAATATCGGGAGTATATTTTCTCGATTTTAGCCACATCTGCCAATTTTCCTGAAAACCATAAGGCACATTTTCATCATCAAGTAGCGATTCGCTAAGAGAAATTTTTCGTTTCTCTTCCTTGGCTAATTCCCAAAAATAATCGGGTGTAACGTAGGAAATATTTTGTAATTCTTTGTAGTTGAGTTCATCAACATCATTAGCTTCTTTTGTGACTTGACCCCACCAAGCAAAATTAGCAGACCACCCCCACTTTTCTAGGAGCAAAATAATCCTGCGCCATCTT
>NZ_DASQZC010000664.1:0-5210 GCF_035638895.1 Nostoc sp.
TCTAGATGTTGCAATAACTATGGCTGTTAATGCCATTACTGATGAAAATGCTCTAAATTGGTTTAATCATTGTGGTTTATTCTTTGAGCCTATTTAGATAGCTCTTTTTGTAGTGACTTTGATCGCAAACTGCTGTAAATCCTCTTGGACTATTTGGCTACCCCAATTTACCCGTCGTACTTCTTGGCGGATATGTTCGACAATTTCCACAGTTGCTTGAGCAAGTTCGGGGAGTTGTTTTTGGGAATATTCACCTAAAATGTTGAGAAATGGCATTTGAGTTTTAGGATCTAATCCAGTCTCATCTGTAGTACGGCCTGTTTGGATTTGTTCTATATATTTCTGCAAAGCCTCAACTTTTGCTTCCCAGTTATCAGCTAAAGATTCCAGAATTTCTGTTAGTTTTTCACTTAAATTTTTGTAATAAACTGGGTCTTCTTCATAATTTACGCTGATATGGTGACGGGCAGCAAATTCCATTTCTGCGGCTTGTGCTTTAATCGAGCGATGGCGCTGGACATGGGTTTTAAAATCCAGTGACATTATATCAATCGGTGGCACTTTTGGGTCAATACCTTGCGATTCAATATATTGGTCTATTAATGCTCTAACTTTCTCTTTGGCGCTAACTATATTAAGTTTTTCATCTCTATAGAGGTCAGCTACAGCTTTTTTAATAAAGCCTAGTTTTTTGGCATCTCGAACAAAATTATAGGGCTGACGTGCTTCTGAACGCGGCAGTATTGTATCGAGAGTGTTGAGAAAATCTTTGAAATAGTCGTTAAATTCAACTCTCAGACGTTCATCTCTGAGCAAGTCTACACAAGCATCTACATCATCAATTGTGCAGCCATTTTTAGGAAATAGAGCAATAACTTGCTGGTGTTTTTCGCTCAACTTTGGCAATTCTGCACGAATATCAAACCAGGCAGATTCTGTATCTAGATTCTCATAAACCGAGAGTGCAGCAGCGATATCAACGCCGTAATAATCGACCACTAAACCTTCTGTTTTTTTATCATCATACACTCGGTTAACACGAGCGATCGCTTGCAGCAATTCGTATTCTTTTAGCGACCTGTCTAAATATAAAACTTGTTCTAACGGTGCATCAAAACCTGTTAGCAGCATATTTTTTACAATTAAAACTGCTAAACTATCTTCGTCTAAAGACTTTTTAAATTTCTCAATATTAATTTCCTGTTGGCTTTTATCTGTCCACTTTTTCCAACTACTATCATCTCCTTTATCACCAGAAATGATAGTAGCAAATTTTAGCTTACGTATGGTTTCAAGATGTGGGAGCGCTTGAGCAGAAAAACGAGTTTCGGCATCAAGCGATTCTAAAGCCTCCGTATTGAGACTTTGCAGAAGGGGTGCGCGGTATTCTAGCTGCTGTACTATTTCCCGTTGCACTTCCACAAATGCCTCTTGGTAACGGACAGCTGCGAGACGGGTAGAGGCGACTACTTGCGCCTTAAAGCCTCCTGCTAAAATGCGCTCAATATAATGACGCAGCATACTTTTAGCTTTGGCTTTAATTAATTCCCGTGCTTCGCCAACTTGGGTTTTAGTCGCGTACTTGGCTTTAATTTGCGCCCGTTCTTCTGGGGTTTTATCAGCAAAGATAATTTCAAAAAGTTGGTCGAGGTCATCACCTTGGGTTACAGTACCTCTAGCTTCTAACCCTTCGTAGACAATGGGCAAAGTGACTTTATCTTCTTGGGATTGGCGGATATTGTATTCGTCGATAAATGAACCAAAAATTTGCAGAGTGGTTTTTTTGGCAGCTTTGACGATGGGTGTACCAGTAAAGCCGATACGGACACAGTTAGGTAAGGCTTCTAATAAGTTGGTGTGGAGGGTTTTGGCGTGAGAACGGTGTGCTTCGTCAATTAGCACTAAGATATTTTCGGAAGGATTGAGGTTTTTCGGAATTGGTTCTATTTCTGCTTCTTCATCAGAATCTTCGCCACTTTTAAATTTCTGAATCATTCCGAAGACTAAGCCAGCGCCTGGTTGTTGCAAGTATTGTTCTAGCTTTTTGACATTTTTAGCCTTTTGTAATGGTTCCCCAGTGAGGACGGCGGTATCTGCAAGTTGTTTTTCTAAGTCGCGGCGATCGGTGACAACAACAATTTTAAAGCGGCGTAATTCTGGGATAGTGCGAATTTTCCGAATTAGGTAAACCATTGTCAGGCTTTTACCTGAACCTTGGGTATGCCAGATAATGCCACCGCGTTGGTCATCTGTGCCATGTTGGGCGCGGGTTTGATTGTGTTGAAGTTGGTACAGTGCTTTATAAACTGCCCGATATTGCTGGTAACGGGGGACAATTTTGATGGTGTGTCCGCCACTGGTTTTAAATAGAGTGAAATTATGCAGGATGTCGATTAGATTAGCTGGTTTCAACATCCCGGCGATGAGGGTATGGCGAAAATTCAATTCAGAAACGCCTAATTGTGCAGCAATTTCCGCTTGAGGACTGGGAATGGTATCTTTCCAATCAACATAATGTTCATAATTTGCGCCGATGGTTCCGGCTGTTGCCCGTCCTCTAGAGGCTGCTATCATCAGCAAATTGTAGTGGAATAATTTTTCTGCGCCTTCTGGTTGACTGCTACCCCGTTGGTTGGAATATTTCAATAAGTCTTGAATTGCTTCAGTTATCGGGTTATCTAAATTGGGACTTTTACATTCAATCACTACTAGAGGAATGCCGTTAACAAGTAGTACCATGTCTGGGACGATAAACCCCCGATTACCTGTTGCCCAAGGCGGGTCTACTCGATATTGATTGATGGCGAGAAAATCGTTGCGATCGCAATGTTCAGGGTCAAATTCAATAAAATGTACCGTATGCTGTTTGCCATCTTGCCTTAAAACTGTAGTGCCTTTGAGTAGCAATTCTGTGGCGGCTTGGTTAGCTTCCATTAATCTATTTGCACCCAGGCGTTCTAACTGACTAACTGCGGCTTGAACTTGAAGATCATCAAGCCAGGGATTACCGTTGTCATCCAGGTTGATACGTTTGATAGCAGCTTTGAGGCGCTCTGTCAGTAGAACTTGCTTGAAGTTTTCTCGTTCGGTAACTTCGGCATTGTCCCAATCTCCTTCAATGTACTGCCAACCCATGCTGGTGAGTTGTTGAACGGTAGGCAGTTCTACATGAATATACTCAGGAGTTTGCTGGGGCATAAATTATTGTGACAAGCCTTTTGGAATAATTTTAATGAATCCACTCTATCCCTTTTAGAGTGATAATACTTAATTTATATTTTTTTAGTATAGAAAGTTCTAGTTAGAAGCGATTGATTAATAACTGATGATATGCTGTCTAATAATGCTGGGTTAGGTCTTTGAACCTGCCGGGAGATGCCTAAAAGCATCTTTATCCCAAGGGGGCTGCTTTTCCAACTGTGGTAAAATCCAGGTATGGAATAAACAATAAAGATCCACCTTGACTAGGAGTTTCTTTATACCTGTTAGAAATAATAGGTATTGGTTATACTCTACACCTTAGTAGAGGAGACAGGTTGAGGGAGTGTCTAGCGTTCTCTGTCCGCCTTAGCAGTAAGCACTTCCAAATAATTAAACTACTACAAAATAAAAATATGTCCAAGGATTTGGACGACTTACTCATTGAATACTTTCAGCCTGAGAAGCTAAAGGCTGCGTTTAAAGCTTACGAACAACAAAAAACGGATTTCTTGCAGCAGGGTGAGCCAAAAGTGCAGATGGGGGTAGATGGTATTTCTTACCCAACCTTTAAAAAGGAACTTGATTTACGTTGTCAGCTTCTATCAAATAGATTACTTAAAGGTACATATCAGTTTTATACTTTTCGAGAAATAGAAATTCCCAAGCCATCTGGTGGAAAGCGAGTTTTATCGATTGCTACTATACGTGATGTTATTGTCCAAAAAGTATTATATGATGCTATTTACAAAGAGATCGAAAAAGATTTTAAAGCTACACTTAGATTAGATAAAGTATCTTGTGCATATAGAAAGGGAAAGTCTGCACCGTATGCAGCGAGCTTGATTCATCAATATATTAAACAAGGTTTTATATTTGCCTTAGATGCTGATATAGTAAAATTTTTCGATACGTTATCTCACGAGTATCTTTTTGAAATTATAGAGAGAAAGTTTGGTCAAGATACTTTAGCTACTAAATTATTAAGACGGTTTATCAAAACTGGTGGACTTCCACATAAAAATCAACGTGGCAAAACATACGGATACCGATTTTTTCATCATCATAAGCCTATTCTAAATAATCAAAGAATTATAAGAACTCAGGGTATTCCTCAAGGAGGCGTACTTTCAGGAATGCTAGCAAATTTATATTTACATGAATTTGATTGTTGGGTTCTCAATGAGTTATCGAAAAAATATTCTCTGAGATACGTCCGTTATGCGGATGATTTTGTAATACTTTTAAAAGAAAAAGAATTAATTCCTCTAGTACATCAAGAAGTTGCTCAAAAGTTACAAGATATAAAGCTAGAATTACATACTGATGAAAGTAAAACCAAATATGTTGATATAGCTAAAGATTTTCTAGAGTTTGTTGGGTTTCAATTCAATCTTGAGCATATCAAAGTTAAACCAGGAAACATTTTAAGATTCCAGGAAAGAATTATAGAAAAGATTAATAAAGAGCCATCTTATAAAACTGGGGAAAATTTCAAACGGAGATTTAATTTTTTTATCAAATATGTGATTAATAGAAAAGTAACTGGGCGTGGTGAGAAAATATGTGATGAATGCAGTGGTGTGTTAGGAGAAAGAGTAAAAAGTTGGATGGGATTTTTTATGGTTATTACAGACATCCAACAAATACGTGAATTGGATAAATGGATTCGTAAAGAAGTTAGCAGACATTTTTATACAAAGTATCAACTTCGTCTGAAGAAATCAGATTTAAAAAATGCAGGATTAATTACTCTTGAGCAAGAGTATTACAGACTTCATAAACGAAAAAGGTGTTTATGTGAGAAACCTAATTGTTCTTCAAGTCAAATGAATGATAGTAAAGCCATACAGGATACAGGAGCAAGCCAAACTATACAGCGCTTCCGCCTGTTATAAGGTACACTAGGTTAAAATATAAATACTTTTAAATGAAGTCATACTCTATCGAGCTTCGAGAAAAAATAGTTGCAGCACATATTCAAAAAAATATCTCAATCAGGAAAGTAGCTA
>NZ_DASQZC010000665.1:0-2923 GCF_035638895.1 Nostoc sp.
TTATTCCTATAACTATCATCCAGAGCCGATTGGTATTGCTCCGTTGATGACTGAATTAGCAGAAGGACTAGTAAAGCGAGGTCACCAAGTGCGGGTGGTTACGGGAATGCCCAACTATCCTCAGCGCGAAATTTACGATGAATATCGGGGTAAGTGGTACATTACTGAACAAATAAATGGTGTCATAATTCAACGATGTTACCTACGAATTAAGTCTAAACCTAATCTTTTAGATCGCTTGTTGCTGGAGTTGAGCTTTGTTTTCACGAGCTTACCCCAAGGTTTTAAAGGCGGACGCCCTGATGTAATTATTTTAACAGTCCCCCCTCTTTTCGGTACTTTACCAGTAACAATATTTGGTTGGTTATATAACTGCCCAGTAGTTCTGAATGTGCAAGATATCCTACCAGATGCTGCGGTACGTATCGGGCTATTGAAGAACAAGTGGATGATCCGAACTCTTGCAGCCCTAGAAAAATTTGCATATCGGTCTGCACACACTATTAGTGTCATTGCCGATGGGTTTCGTGAGAATTTGGTAAATAAGGGAGTACCTGTTAATAAAATCGTTTGTATTCCCAATTGGGTGAATGTAAATTTCATCTGCCCATTACCAAAACAGAACAACTCCTGGATATCTAGCCATCAACTTGATGGAAAATTTGTAGTACTTTATTCGGGCAATATTGCTCTAACGCAAGGTTTAGAAACAGTAATAGAAGCAGCAGTTTACTTGCGTCATATCAAGGAGATTGTCTTTGTTATCGTTGGCGAATCAATAGCATTGCAAACGTTGCAGAAATATTGTCTTTTAAAGGGAGCAGAGAATGTTTTGCTGCTACCGTTGCAGCCGCGAGAAAAACTACCCGAAATGCTAGCAGCATCTGATGTAGGGTTGATTGTGCAAAAACGCAATGTCATTTCGTTCAATATGCCTTCAAAAATACCACTATTGTTGGCGAGTGGTCGCCCAATTGTGGGTTCAGTTCCTGCCACTGGTACTGCTGCAAAAGCAATCCAACTTAGTGGTGGTGGAATAATTGTTGAGCCAGAATCACCCAATGCAATGGCTGCTGCGGTGCATAATTTATATGCTAATCCGACTCTAGGGGCGAGGCTAGGTAACGCAGGAAGACAGTTTGCCGAAGAAAACTATTCTTTGGAGCAAGCACTTAATCGGTATGAAGGGCTGCTTTCTCATATTGTTGCTAACCGAAAGTCACCTCTAGGTATCTTGCCAAAATTAAATTCCAAGAAATCAGTTGTAGATGGTTGATATGGCTGGATAGTAGAGATTTTTTCCCAAAATGAGATGCTTCTTAATTAGTAAACATTAAGCGGTTGAGAAGATAAAACCGTAATTAGGAAAAATTTAATCACCCATTCGGGTGAGTTGAAAATCAACCGATCGGGTGACCTAAGTGTAGGAAGTTGAGACTGCTCAAAAATAGGAATCTAGAGAACACTGGTTAAATTGCACATCGTTCTTGATGAGGATAACTCGATGAAACATTGCAACGTTACTTAATAAAGCTGAGTTAATAGCGTTGGCGTACTACTAGGTCGAAGCAAGCTACGCGCGGCGTGTCGCAGACAAGGCTCTCCAAGAGTTGGCGCTCCATACTTTTCTCTTCCCTAAGATCAGTATTCACTACTACTTAAGAGCGATAAACTCATCTGTAACTTATATTCATCTCATCTTTTATGTGGTTATAATCCAAGCACTTGCAAACGCTCATGAAAAACTTAGCATCAAGGACGGCACAAACTCATGCACGCTTGATCAAGGCAGCAACTCAGGTGTTTGCAACAGCACGTTTAACAGGAGCAACAACGCGAAAAATTGCTCGTGTTGCTGCGGTCAATGAGGTAACTTTATTTCGTCATTTCCAGACCAAAGAGCAACTACTAGCTGCTGTGATTACTGAAGCGATGCCTTCTCTACGAGAGGCTTTGCCAACGGCGGGCTACGCCTACGCTTTACAGACAGAAGCTTTAGCCTATCACGACGACTGGACTCAAGACCTATACACTGACCTCAAGAATTATGCAAAGCTTTGCAACCAGGTGATAGAGGAGCATGAAGACCTGATTCGGACTTTTATTGGGGAAGCGAAGCGACATCCCCAAGCCGCCAGTCTGATTTTATACGAGATTGACAAATTGCTACGCGAACCGCTAGTTGTGTACTTGCAAAAGAATCAAGAGAAGGGCACGGTGTCCTTAGATATAGATTTAAAAGCATCTGTGGATAGTTTCACGGGTATGCTGCTTCACGGTATTCTGCGTTTTAGCGATATCCCCACCGCACTAGAGTACAGTCGTGAATGTTACATGGAAACTTGTGTGAATTTATTTGTGCGCGGTATCAGCACTTTGCCGTTGCAGGACGCAAGAGGCTCAGTTGATTCTTTTGCAACAAGATGAATCCTGTTTCCTCTTTCAGTTAAGGCACTGGGTTTATACTACCTAAAAAAGTTTTATAAATTACACTTTTAAAATGATTAAGCCAAATAGTTTACAAAATAACTACAATAATATGCCAAACGACATTTATTTCAGGTGCTAGACAACGTGAGCGATCGCTCAAAGACCCAAATATATATTTATCATCAACATCAAAAAAAAAGGGTTAAAAAACTATTCAAACAATGCTTTCTTAGCGAAGAGTAGATTGCCCAAGTCTAAATCCACAAGACGAGAAACCGAATATGTCCCATCCTGAGTTCCCTGATTCTCCCCTACCCATTGAAACAGAACAGGCTTCTGTTAACGATTCTAATCAAGAGTCGCAACCATTGTTAGAGCGATCGCCTAAGCCACCTCAAAAGCAGCGTTGGCCTCTGCTGTTGGGAATCGTCCTATTAATTGCAGGTGTTGGTATTGGTTGGCGCTGGTGGCAAAGTACTAATGCTAGCAATGC
>NZ_DASQZC010000666.1:0-2002 GCF_035638895.1 Nostoc sp.
TCATTGCGAATGCAGCGAAGCGAAATGTAGGCGAAGCCTTCCCGAAGGGTAGCAATCGCAAGGGCTGGGATTGCTTTGCTTCTCTACGAGACGCTGCGCGAACGCTCGCAATGACTGTAATTAATTTTGCGTAGTTACTTACAAGCTTCTTGATTCATCAATGGAAATATAAAAACGCGTAGTATCATTATTTCAAGCTCCTAACTCAGGTATGGGGTAAAAATTACGTTAGCGTAGCGGTAGCGAGTCCGCGAGCGTCATTACGAATTATAAATTACGAATTATTGTGACTACTGTAATATTTGTACATGGCACAGGCATTAGGGAACGAGAATACAACGAAACTTTTCAGATAATTGAGCAAAAGATTCACGCTCAACGTCCTGACATCAAAGTTGCTCCCTGCCTTTGGGGTGTATTAGGTGCAAAATTCAATGATAATCGGGCATCAGTACCCTTGGAAGATGCGACACTGGCTTTATCTCCAGGAGAAGAAGACGCAGATATTGTGTTGTGGGGGCAATTATACCGCGATCCTCTGTATGAATTGCGGCTGTTGTCTTTGAAACCGATTGAGTCAGGAAATGCCTTTGGGGAAGAACCAGGGGATGTTTTACAATCTCGTGTAGCCAGTCTCACACCGACATCTCAACTGCAAACTAAGTTGCAAGAGGCGGGAATTGCAGAGGTATTTGAGCCAACACGAGAGGCGGTTATCCACAGTGAACCATATCAACGGGCATTGCTCACAGTTTCCGAATCTGATTTGAGTGAGTATTATGCACCAATAGCTAGAGCAGTTGTGGCTCAAGCAATGTTTATTAGCGAACAGCAAGAAAAGTTTCCCCCCATACTCACCGATGCCCAATTGCGCGATAAAGTTGTGGAATTGCTGACTCTGGCTTTGGGAGAAGCAGAGTTAGGATTGGGTGGCTGGTTATTAAAGCCAATTGTTGAACTAGCACAGCACGGCGGAACAAATTATATAAGGGGAAACCGCCTTGAGTTAACTGATAAAATTTCGCCTATGCCTGGTGATATTTTGTTGTATCAGACGCGGGGTGAAAAAATCAGGGCGTTTATCCAGCAACAAATTGCCCAAGCAGAACCGCCAGTGGTTTTAATCGCCCATAGCTTGGGAGGTATCGCTTGTGTAGATTTGCTAGTGCAGCAGCAGTTGTCTCAGGTGGAATTATTGGTAACAGTTGGTTCCCAAGCACCATTTTTATATGAGATTAACGCCCTCTACAGCTTAGAATATGGGCAGTTATTGCCAGAGCATTTCCCGCAATGGTTGAATATCTACGATTTACGGGATTTTCTCAGTTACGTGGGTAATAGAATTTTCCGCGATCGCGTGCAGGATGTGCAAGTGGATAGCAGACAACCATTTCCCCGTTCTCACGGCGCTTATTGGACAAATGCCAAAACCTGGGAGGCGATTATTTCAAGGTTGCCATAATGGTTTACTCCACCCTAACCCTTACGCCAATTGCTTTAAATCAGGTATTGCCCGCCCAACGCAGTGGCTCCCATTGTAAAGGCTACGGTGTACACACAAGTCTGAAGTTCTTCAAGAATCTGGGTTTTACTCCACCCTAACCACTGCTTGAATTCAATAAACGACCGCCCGAATTCAATAAACGACCACCCGAATTCAATATATTTATTGCATAAATTATCAAAACCTCACCTGAAACCTGATTTACTAAGGTTTTAGCTTTAGTTTTACCCCACCCAGGTAATCTTTGGGATTTAAGAAGAAATTCGACTTGTGTGTACACGGTAGCTTTCCAAGGGGAGCGACTGCGTTGCGGAGGTTCCCTCCGTTGTAGCAAGTGGCGTAGGATTAAGGGGGGTAATTCAACTTGTGTGTACACCATAGATTCCCTGCTAGGGAAGGGAGTTAGGGGATTAGGGGGTTAGATCATTTTCCATAGGAGGTGAGAAACTAAATCATCATGCAGTTGATGGCTAAACCTGAGCGGACATTTGGGTTAAT
>NZ_DASQZC010000667.1:0-35583 GCF_035638895.1 Nostoc sp.
GTCAAATTGATTTGAGCCGCTAAGTAAAGAAATTCCCCACTCAAAAGTTCTGAAAGACTCGGATTAGAGAGAAATTTAAGCATCCCAATAAATAAAATGCCTAAAGCCAGATTCGACAATGGGCCTGCGGCTGATACCAAAATATTGCCTAGTTTCCCAGAACGAAACTTAGATGGGTTGACGGGCATTTGTCCCCAAGCTATACCCATGAGACAGAGAAAGATGATCGATTCTTTACCCATGTGAACTACAGGATTAAGAGTCAAATGACCAGTTTGTTGGGGAGTGTTATCTCCCTGACTCATCGCAGCCCAGCCGTGAGCAAGTTCATGCAAAGTGATGGAAAATATGACAATTACAACGATTCTAAAAAAATGAATCGGGTTTGTGATTAGTGTTTGGATAAACATATATTCTGGCTTGTGGTTGGATTAAAGCTAAAATCTGCACTTTCTGAAGACACGCACGAAAAAGTTATCCAATTTAAAATACTGCAAACCTTGAGAATAAAGGTTGCCCACAGATAAATTAGATAAGTTATTTTTGCGTGGCTTCCAAAACTAGTTAAAAAATCTATGGAGATGCTGGTTGTTGAGAATGAAGCGAATCAGTTGGTTAAAATCAGCTTTTTCTCACCATGATGATAGAAGTTATCATCTATACCGATTGCAACACATCGGAAAGCTGCCTAAGACAGTATTTGTATAATAATTTACTATATTTTGGTAATACCCCATGTGTGTAATAACAAGCCCATTATATAAATGTTATTAAATTTACTCAGTAAAAGTCTATAGTAATTATTCGTATATTTTAAAAATTAACTTTGATCACTTTTAGGAGTTTCAATTGCTTATATAGCTTCACATAGCATTTAAGGGTGTAAGTTTTCTACAAAAAAATACGTAGTTTAGATTAAAGACTTTGTATATAAATTTATTGTATTACTAATGATATATTGGATATTTCAGCTTTATCAACCAATATTTGTTTACAACCAACTACAGGAGAATTTTCAAACACATATTACTTGGTTGCATTTATTACTTAAATGTAAATATTATTTACTAAATAATTTAAAAATTAATACAGTCATTAGGCAGGATATCAACAGCTTATTGGTATTATTTTGATGCACTAACCCAATGATGATGAATAACAATGGATGAGGATCAGCGCCGTTCTTATTGGCGTGCTAATACTGCTTTAATTCGTAATCTTTTAATTGTCTGGGCATTGGTTTCCATAGTTTTTAGTATTTTGTTGGTTCAACCTTTGAATGCAATACGGTTTTTTGGCGTACCCTTTGGCTTTTGGATGGCGCAACAGGGATCAATCCTGGTATTTGTGGCCTTGATTTTCATTTATGCCTTTCAAATGGACAAACTAGACCAAAAATACAATCTCAAGAAGTGAGGAAAAACCGTGTCAGTTGAAATTTGGACTATTGTATTAGTTGGACTTTCCTTTCTGGCCTACATTTATATTGGTTGGCAATCACGAGTCGAAAATAGTAAAGACTTCTTTATAGCAGGTCAAGGAATACCTTCAATTGCTAATGGTGCGGCTACCGCCGCCGACTGGATGTCCGCAGCTTCGTTTATTTCAATGGCGGGGCTGATTTCTTTTTTGGGCTACGATGGTTCTATTTATTTAATGGGGTGGACTGGCGGCTATGTACTGCTAGCATTATTACTAGCTCCCTACTTACGGAAATTTGGTAAGTATACAGTGCCAGATTTCGTAGGCGATCGCTACTACTCTAATATCGCCCGTCTGGTGGCAGTAGTTGCAGCCATTTTCATCTCCCTAACCTACGTTGCTGGACAAATGCGGGGCGTAGGCATTGTTTTTAGCCGCTTCCTACAAGTCGATATCAATACAGGCGTGATTATCGGTATGGTGATCGTCGGCTTTTTCTCTGTGTTGGGGGGAATGAAAGGCATTACCTGGACACAAGTAGCACAATATTGTGTATTGATTTTTGCGTACCTAATTCCAGCGATCGCGATCGCCTGGTTTCTCACTGGTAATCCCGTTCCTCAGCTAGCATTTACCTTCAGTGATATTGCTGACAAACTCAATAAAATTCAAGTTGACCTGGGGTTTAAGCAGTATACTGAGCCATTTGTAAACAAGTCGATGCTAGATGTGCTGTTCACCACCATTGCTTTGATGGTAGGCACGGCTGGCTTACCCCATATTATTGTCCGGTTTTACACAGTAAAGAGTGTGCGTGCAGCCCGCTTTTCTGCTGGTTGGGCACTACTATTTATTGCCATTCTTTATACAACTGCTCCAGCCCTCTCCATGTTTGCCCGCTACAACCTGATCGATTCCCTGCACAATCACACAGTTGCAGAAGTGCAGCAGCTAGACTGGGCGGCGAAGTGGGAAAAAACTAAACTTTTGGGTTTTAATGACATAAATAAGGATGGGCGTCTCCAGTTAACTCCAAATAAAGACACTAATGAAATAAAGATCGACCCAGATATCATTGTGCTTTCCACCCCAGAGGTAGCTAATCTGCCCCCGTGGGTGATTGGCTTGGTAGCGGCTGGCGGTTTAGCAGCTGCTTTGTCTACAGCATCAGGTTTATTGCTGGTAATTTCCAGTTCCATCGCCCACGATATCTACTACCGGATCATGGATTCATCAGCCTCAGAAGAAAAACGGGTGTTTGTCGGGCGGATCATGGTAGGCTTTTCCCTCGTCCTCGCCGGATATTTTGGAGTGAATCCGCCAGGATTTGTTAGTCAGGTGGTGGCTTTTGCCTTCGGTTTAGCTGCTGCCAGTTTCTTTCCGGTGATTTTCCTGGGGATTTTCGACAAACGCACCAATTCTGAAGGTGCGATCGCCGGCATGTTGACGGGTTTAATTTTTACGATAATCTATATTGTCGGCGTCAAGTTTGGAGGTATGCAACCCTGGTTTTTTGGGGTTTCTCCCGAAGGAATTGGTACTTTGGGTATGCTAATTAACTTCGCTGTCACCCTAGTGGTTTCGCGCCTAACGCCACCTCCTCCAGCAGAAATTCAAGCGCTGGTAGAAGACCTCCGCAGCCCGATTATTGAAGAATAGGGAGTGGGGAGTGGGGAGTGGGGAATAGGGAATTGGGCATTCATTGCTTATTTCTTCCCCTGCCTCCCCTGCTCCCCCTGCTCCCTCATCCCCCACTCCCTACTGTCCAAGCTCTTTAATATTTTTCATCACTTGTTCATATAAGTCGTTGTTACCCTGACTTTGAAAAATGCTTGCTGCTTGTTGTAAGTCTTTGAGCGCTCCCTGTTTGTCTCCATTGGTGGCGCGGGCATTTCCCCGGTTATTATATGCAGGGGCAAAGTTAGGGTTGAGGCGAATGGCTTGATTGTAATCTTCGATCGCACCCTGTGGCTCTCCATTGGCAGCACGGGCATTTCCTCGGTTATTATAAGCGATCGCATATTTGGGGTTGAGGAGAATCGCTTGGTCAAAATCATCTAGCGCCCCTCTTCTTTCTCCCAAGGTGGCGTGGGCATTTCCTCGGTTATTGTAGGCTTCGGCATAATTGGAATTCAGGCGAATCGCTTCACTGTAATCTTTAACTGCTTCTCTGTTATTTCCTAGTGAGGCGCGGGCATTTCCCAGGTTATTGTAGGCTTCGGCGTCATTAGGGTTGATGCCAAGTGCTTGATTGTAATCTGCGATCGCTTTTTCCTTGTCTCCCAAATCAAAGTAGACTAATCCCCGCCCGTTGTAGGCTGCGCCATATTGAGAGTTTTGAGCAATTGCCTTACTATATGAAGCGATCGCAGCTTGTAAATCGCCGTTTAAATGCTGATTCTTTCCCTGAAGATAGAATTCCCCACCAATGGAAGCTGTAGCTGAACGACGGCTAGGTTGACTGACTCCTATTTCTGTCACCAAAACATTGTCATTCCTACTACAAGAAACACTGCTAATTGCTGTTAAGGTAGTAAAAATAGCTATGGCAAATACTTGATTTACCCTTGTTCGCTTTTGCTTAAATAAACGCCGTCTCATAATTTAATATAAACTGCCATAATACCTGAACGCAATTAGTACCAAAATCTACATTTCTATTCTTTAAGTCAATAGTTATTCTAACTTTTGATAGACCTTTCAATTCAATTAATAACTTTCCCTGATATTCAATAGATTTATTTAACAAAGTGTAGGGGTTAATTCCCCATCCCCAAAGGGAATTGCTTGTAATGAGAAAGGGGTTTAAATCCCCATCTCAAAACGTAATTGCGTTAGCGACGCGTCATTGCGAATTGTTTAATAGTTATCTTAAGGAAAAATCAGAAAATATAAAGTATAAAACTTGTCAATTTGGCTCTTTCCTATTGTCATCTCTGTAATTATTGACAATGGATTTATGAGCAGTAACCTACTGTTTATCCTATTTTTTAGAATACTTTTTGAAAAAAATGATATATTAAGATTTATTCTAAATACTACTACAGAAAATCTGGCATTTGTAACCAACTAAACAATTTAATCATCCTCAATATCATTTTCTTGAGTTTTGGAATTTAGCCGCCAAGAGGTTGTTTTTTCAATATCTACAGAAAGTTGTTCTAGATTTTGCCCTAAATCTTTTTGGAGTTTTTGAGTTAGTGTGATTGGAAAATCTAAATTAATACCTTCACTTTGTGCTAGCCTTGCCAATTCTGTAAAAGTAGCTTTGACTGTAGTACGCTCATAACTAGTCAGCTTGTAATAGGCAGTTTCAGATATATCCTGAGCTTGCATGGCTTTTTTCATCCGTTCTTGCAAATGCTCAAATTCTGAATTTAACAACTTGTATTGTTGCTCAAGTTGCGAGTATCTGGTACTTAGTGAGATTAAGTCTTCTGTTGCGGGATCAGGACTAGCTTGGGCTTGTAAATCTAATAAATTTGAGTGCATTTGAGCCAGATAAATACAATCTAAGTAAGCATACTCTATCTGTTCTTCAGTCAGGGGGCGTTTTCCCCAATCGCTTGTTTGTTCTTGTTTATCGATATTGTTAAAGCTACAAAGTGATGTAGCTATGGTTTTGAGTTGGTAATTAGGTAATGGTAAAAGATAGTAGGGAATTTTTTTTGCCATTTCCAAAGTACAAGTAATATTTTTGGCTTTCTTGTTACCGAGAAATTTTAGATCATAAGTAGCATTGTGAAAAACTTTTTCAATAGCAGAATTTATCATAATTTTCTCAATAAATTCAGCTATAATATTAGGCTGATCTAGGACATCTAAAAGGTAGACGCGATCGCCACTCATATCTTGGGGATTATCTAATACCTGGATCAGCGATAGTCGAGGATTACGGCTTTTATAGTCAGCAACTTCTGTATCTATCCACAGCGTTTTAGTGTTAGTATATTCAGCGACAATGGTACTAATTTCGCGGGCGGAAGTAAGATATGGCATTGGCTAATATTTCCTGATATTTGGGGCATTGTAAGTAAGCCATAGTTTTCTAAAGTAACATTTTGTTGGTAATTTTGCTGCCACAGAATTGCAAAAATGCTGAAGTTTTGAGTTGCATAGGCTTAGATATCGCCAAACTGACTTAAATCTGATAACATCGAGTCACTACTGCAAGGCTGCACAGTCTACCATCGAAAGAGCTACTGAGCATCTACATTAAATTCATAGAGAGCTACTGACTGTATGTAGACGCATCCTGGTTAGCAACCGTCAGGAAAATTGAATTGGCGCTTCTCAAAAATGGCTGCAAAATCTTAGCCTCAAGAAATCGTCTAAGTTTCAATTTCTAGTAACCTAAGCAATTGCTTGGGAACATTTGCTACTTCACATTTAATTGCTTTTTAACATCTGCTCCTCACAATCACACACACTTCAATTAATCGCTTCTAGTATTCAATTTGGAGAAGATAATGAAAAAGCTAATTCTATTACTAGTTAGTAGCATTTTGGTAGTTGGTAATTTTGGCTGTCAAGAGGCTACTAAAACTGGTTCAGAAACTCCTAGCACTACTAATGAAGCCGCTCAAGCACCAGCAACACCAGCTTCTCAGATAAATCAAACTGCGGATAAAACTACTGCTAAAATTCCCGGAACACAAACGACTCCTTTAGCAGTTAGCACAGATACTATTAAAACCGATTCGGAAAAAACGGCAGCAACAAAAGCTAAGAGCAACTTAAAAACCGAAGTTAGCGAAAAGTTGAATAAAGCCTTACCAGGCAATAAGTTACAAGTTGAAAACAAAGAGGGTGAAATTATCCTCAAAGGCACAGTAACTTCTGCTGAAGAACTCCAGAAAGCTGAAACCTTGGCTAAAGAAGTTCAAGGTGTGAAGACAGTGAAGTTGGAAGCAAAAGTTGGAGCTGTGAAAATGCCATAAAAGAATAACTGAAGCTCTCAGTTAACATCGGCATGAAAGCTAAACATGGACTTACATCTGTGTAAATCGTGTTTTTTATTTACAAGTTCGTAGTAAAGACTTTAGTGCTTAGAAAATAAGGACTAAAGTTTTTACTATAAACCCTTAAAAGTTTATATAATGGACATCTGTGTTCATCTATAGCAGTCCTAAATCATTCGTGAAAAGCTATGGTTTTTGCAGTTAGTTATCTCAACTAAAACTGGAATGATTTGATATAGTTGCTTTTGAACGCCAGCAATGAAATATCGTGCTTGTGCTAACTCTATATGTATTGTATTTTCTCTAAACCACGATTATCATTACCCTCTCTGCGTCCTCTGCGCCTCTGTGGTGTGAAAATCCCTAATTTTCCCCCTACCCTCTTGCGAATTTTTAATTAGTTGATACACTTGTTCTTCATTAGCCCAGTGAACCAGCGCCTATGGTGCATATCAAGCGCGTGGAACTTACGAACTTCAAATCCTTCGGTGGCACTACCTCAGTCCCTTTGCTACCGGGGTGTACTGTCATATCTGGGCCAAATGGTTCGGGTAAGTCTAATATTCTAGATGCACTGCTATTTTGCCTGGGACTCTCCAGTTCTAAGGGAATGCGAGCCGATCGCTTGCCAGATTTGGTAAATAACACCCAAACCTCTAAAGGACGCGCTTCTATTGAGGCTAGCGTCACGGTGACGTTTGATTTATCAGGAGAGGACTCACCCAAAGCCGCAAAGGCGCAGAGTGAGGAAGCAGATGAAGTTCAGGAGAATTCCCACTCCCCACTCCCCACTCCCCACTCCCCAACTGAGTGGAGTGTTACTAGAAGGCTGCGAGTCACTCACCAAGGCACTTATACCTCGAATTACTATATCAATGGTGTACCTTGCACGCTGACGGAATTGCATGAACAACTAAGTAACCTGCGGGTTTATCCTGAAGGCTACAACGTGGTGCTGCAAGGGGATGTCACCAGTATTATCTCGATGAATGCGCGGGAACGGCGGGAAATTATTGATGAATTGGCTGGGGTGGCTGCATTTGATCGCAAGATTGTCCAAGCCAAATCAACTTTAGATGAGGTAAAGGAAAAAGAAGATAGCTGTCGGATTATTGAGACAGAATTAACTGCACAACGCGATCGCCTTTCCCAAGATCGTGCTAAAGCTGAGAAATATCAAAAACTCCGCACGGAATTTCTAGCGAAACAATCTTGGGAAGCTGTTTTATCATGGCGATCGCTACAAGCACAACAAGAAAAGTTAGTTCACGAAATTCAAACAGGCGATCGCAATTTTAATGAACTCACTACCCAACTCACAAACCTAAATTCCGAAATCGTCCAAAAAACTGCTGAACTTGAACAACTTAATGCTCATGTAAAAGCATTGGGAGAAGATGAACTTTTGGCAGTACAATCTACCCTCGCCACCCAAGAAGCAGAACGGAAACAACTCCAGCGTCAGCTAACAGAATTAGAAACAGCTTCTCAAGAAACTGCCAAACGTCTAGCTCAAACTCAGCAAGATATTCAAAAACACCGTCATTCCTTAGAAGAAGTTGCCGAAACACAGGTTGTAGAGGGACAATCTATTGTCTACTGTCAGCAGCAAAGAGATGAGACGCAGCAAGCTTTAGAAACCTCCCGCGAAGCAGCCGCAGAAATCGCCTCGGCTTCGGAAGCGTGGGTGCAGCAACAAACTTCATTTAACCGTCAAATTGAAACTTTGCTGCAAACTCTAGAGCCTCAACGTACCGAACAAGCGCAACTCAGGGAACGCAATAATCAGTTACAGCAACTAATTTCAGAGCAAATCCAGTTAATTGAACGTGACGAACCGCTATTAGCTCAAAAACAAACCGACTGTAATCAAGTTGAAACGGAATTTAACGCTTCTAGCGAACCCATCCAAAATTTAGCCCAAAATCTCTCAGCCACAGAACAAGAACTACAAATCCAACAGGAAACCCAAAAACGCTTACTTTCTGAACAACGAGAAAAACAACGCCAGTTGGATAAAATCGAGGCGCAAGCGCAAGCACAGCAAGAAGTCCAAGGAACTCAAGCGAGTAAAGTCATTTTACAATCGGGAATACCTGGACTTTGTGGCTTAGTTGTGCAGTTAGGAAAGGTGGAACCCCGCCATCAGCTAGCTTTAGAAATGGCTGCCGGTGGACGCTTGGGACATATCGTGGTGGAAGATGACAGCATCGCCGCAGCAGGGATTGAATTGCTCAAACAGAAGCGTGCAGGGAGAGCAACTTTTTTACCACTGAATAAAATTCACGCTCCTAAATTTACTCAAGATGCAACGCTACGTTTTGCTAGTGGCTTCGTTAACTATGCTGTTAACTTAGTCGATTGCGATCGCCGTTACAAAGATGTATTTAGCTATGTTTTCGGTAACACAGTGGTATTCGCCAGCCTTGAAGCGGCGCGGAAAAATTTAGGATTATACCGCATCGTCACCTTAGACGGGGAGTTGTTAGAAACTAGCGGTGCAATGACTGGTGGTAGTAACAGCAATCGTTCAGCTTTGCGCTTTGGCAATGCAGAAGCGGCGGAATCTGATGAAGCGCTCGCTTTAAAAACTCGTTTGGTTGACATTGAGCGAGTTTTAGAGCGTTGTACGGAAGCGATCGCTACTTTGTCAGCCAGAACCAAAAAACTGACGCAGGAACTTACAGAATCGCGTCAGGCGCGGCGCGAACAGCAGTTGCAATTGGAACAGTTGCAGAAAGATATTAAGAATTTGACAGCGCAATTAGAGGGGACGCGATCGCAACTCGCCCAAAACAGCGAAAAGTTAGCCACTGCTCAATCCCGATTAGAAATTTTGGAGCGGGAATTACCTGGACAAGAAACTCAGTTGCAACAATTGCGACACGCTTTAGCAGAGTTGGAAGCATCCCAAACCCCCAGCGAATGGCAACAAATCCAGGCGACAATTAAAACTCAAGAGCAACAATTGCAACAACGAGAGACAGCATTACGCGAAGCTGAACAAAGATTAAAAAATTTAGAAAATCAGCAACAACGTTTACAAGAAAAAATCCAAGAAGGGGAAACGCGAATCACCGAATACGAAACCCAACAAATCTCTTGTAGAGACGCGATGAATCGCGTCTCTACACAAATCACAACGATAAACGACCAAATCACCCAAACCCGCGCCAATCTAAGCCTTATGGAGCAAAATTTGGGAGAAGAGAAACAGAAACGCGACGCTACAGAACAAGAAGTGCGATCGCACCTTTTACGCCAACAACAATTGCAATGGGAAATAGAAAAACTTAAAGAAACTCAAGAGAAACGGCGGGAAGAACTAATTGCTTTGCAAAGCCAGTTACGGGATGTGGGAGCAGAATTACCAAATCCGTTGCCGGAAGTTCCAGATCAGGTAGATTTAGAAGAATTGCAGAAAGAATTGCGATCGCTTACCAAACGCTTACAGGCAATGGAACCTGTTAATATGCTGGCGTTGGAAGAATACGAACGCACCCAAAACCGTCTCCAAGAACTCACACAAAAATTAGAAACACTAGAAGGGGAACGCACCGAACTACTTTTGCGGATTGAAAACTTTACCACATTGCGGCAACTTGCCTTTAAAGAAGCTTTTGATGCTGTTAACGAAAACTTTCAATCGATTTTTGCCATTCTTTCAGACGGTGACGGCTTCTTGCAACTTGAAAATCCTGAAGATCCCTTTAGTAGTGGGCTAAATTTAGTTGCACATCCCAAAGGTAAACCAGTACAGCGCCTAGCTTCCATGTCTGGGGGAGAAAAATCACTCACAGCTTTGAGCTTTATCTTTGCCCTGCAACGCTACCGTCCATCGCCATTTTACGCCTTTGACGAAGTAGATATGTTCCTAGATGGGGCAAACGTAGAGCGATTAGCTAGAATGATTAAACAACAGTCACAACAAGCGCAATTTATAGTTGTGAGTTTGCGTCGTCCGATGATAGAATCAGCCGAACGCACAATTGGCGTTACTCAAGCACGAGGAGCTTACACTCAAGTTTTGGGGATTAAGTTACAATCATCCAATACATCTGCTTGAGTTTTTGTTAATAATAGTGTATAGATAAACCACGTAATGTGCGAGTTTCTCTCAAACCTAACCCCCAAACCCTTCCCTAGCAGGGAAAGAGAGCAAAAATCAAAGCCTCTCTCTCTGTGGAAAACAGGTTTGGAGAGGGGTTCTAAGAAGAAGTTGCACGTCGCGTTAAACCGGATTCGAGATCAGGACTCGGTATAGAATGACCTCCGAACAGATAATTAGGCGTTCCGACATATTAAATACCCAGGTGATTACCCGCGACAATGGCAAGCGGCTAGGCATCATCAGTCAAGTCTGGGTTGATATAGATCAACGAGAGGTTGTGGCTCTTGGTTTGCGAGATAGCCTGATCTCCATTTCGGGCATACCGCGCTATATGTACCTCAACAACATCAGCCAGATTGGTGATGTCATCCTGGTTGATAACGAAGATGTAATTGAAGATATTGAAGTTGAATCTCTCAGTAATTTGATTAACTGGGAAGTAATTACAGAAACAGGTGAAGTCTTAGGCAAAGTTCGAGGCTTCAAGTTCAACGGCGAAACCGGCAAGCTTAACTCCATAGTTATTGCTTCTTTAGGATTGCCCCAAATTCCCGATCAATTTCTGAGTACTTACGAGTTCTCAGTAGATGAAATTGTCAGCACTGGCCCCAATCGGTTGATTGTGTTTGAGGGAGCCGAAGAACGGATAAACCAGTTAACAGTTGGTTTACTAGAGCGCCTGGGTATCGGCAAAGCACCGTGGGAGCGAGATATAGAAGAAGAATACGGCTATACTCCACCGCGCCAAGTTGCACCAGCTAATCAACTGCCTAGTGGAGTGCCATTGCAGCCACCCAGGCAAAAAGTTCGCGCCCCCGAACCCGTAGTGCGGGAAGAAGAATGGACAGAAGACTATGTGGAAGAAGAAAGGCCACAGCGTCAGGTAATGAAGGCGCGGCAGTATGAATCTATTCAATACGAAGAAGACGAGGAAGAAGATAACTGGAGCGAGGCAACGGGCAGCGACAGGTATCAACAACCGCAGCCGCTAAAGTATGATGCCCAGCCCTATAGCAAGAAGCCTTATGTTGATGAATACGATGATTATGACGATGTAGACGGCGATGCTTGGGAAGATGCGCCGAAGCCTGTGAATATTCCTAAGAAAGTTAAGGAAAGACAGCCAGAATACGAAGAAGAAGGCGGATATTAATTCGTAATTCGTAATTCGTAATTGAACCGGAAAATTAGGAAGTATTTTAAGATTAATTCAGCCTTTTCCTTACTTAACAAGGAGAGGGCTAATTTTTTAGATATTTCTGATTTTAGCGAGGTTAGAGCCAGTTTTCTACTTTTAAATTAGGAACGCGGGAAAATTCACGAGTATTGGCGGTAACGAGAGTTAGATCAAGGGTTAAAGAATGGGCAGCAATTAATAAGTCATTACCTCCAATCGGTTTACCTTGTTGTTCTAAATCAGTGCGGATTTCTGCGTAATATTGCTCTACAGGATGAGTTAGCGGTACTATTTCAATACTATCCAAAATTATTTCAAGTTTTTCTATGAGCTTTTGGGAGTTCTTTTTTCTAGCTCCAAATCTTGATTCACAAGCTACTATAATACTTGTACAAATTTTGTCTTCTCCAATATCTTGAATTTTTGAAAATACCACTCCTCTGGGGTTTTTAATTAGTTCGGAAATGATGTTTGTATCTAACAAGTATAAATAACTCATTTTGAAAACTCAATATCATCTAAGGGTAATAATCCTTCGTCCACGTCGGCAAAGTCTTCGTCCAGTGGTTCAAGGGTGGAAAGGGTTTCCAAGAGGGATTTTTTCTTGATGGGGGAAATGATGGCGAAGGGGATACCGTTTTGGGTAATAGTGAGGGGTTCGCCTGTTTTTTGGGCTTGGTTGAGTAGGGTTTGGATGGTTTCGGGGAGATCGGAAAGGGTGATTTGTGTCATGGTGGGTTGTGAGGTTAGCGGATGGGGACTTGGCGCACATCTATTTTACCTGTGACGGCGTTGGTGATGAGGGCGGTGCGATATTCAAAACAAGATTAAATCAGGGATTCCACACCCAGAACTGTCACACCGCAATTAAATGGATCTATCTAGTACTTATGAACTAATTAACTCTAAGATCAACGCTAAAACAGTTTGTAACTAATTAGTGAACTATTCAGAAACTCACCAAAAACTGCTAGCGTCAAACAAAGGAAAATATCGTTGTGGACTTTGGAGCTTGAAAACCCGTTCTAATTACTGGCAACTGCTGCCTTATATCCGGCTCCAGTGGCGAACCATCACCAAGGGACTTATTGGTATTTTGGGATACGTGCTGGCGACATTAGTGTTGATAAATGTTGCCGGTAAATTGGCAACTCCTTTTGCCCAAGGTAATGTAGTAGCGATCGCTCAAATAACTGGTAGCTGTGCTTTAGTATTTCTTGTTAGGAGCTTGTTTCAGTCTATACAAGATATGTACATGGCAAAAGCTGCTTTGAGAGTTGCTTTTCATCTCCGTCAGCAAGTCTACACACATCTTCAAAAGCTAAATCTCAGCTATTTTGAAACGGCAAAAGCAGGTGATTTATCTTACCGCCTCACCGAAGATGTTGACCGCGTTGGCGAAGTTGTAAATAAAGTATTTCACGACTTTATCCCCTGCATTTTGCAGTTGCTAGCAATTCCGATTTACATGATTTACCTGAATTGGCAACTAACACTAGCAACGGTGATAGTTGCACCACTGATGGGTATTTTAGTTGGCTGGTTTGGTGAACGCTTGGGCAAATATTCTTTAAAAAGTCAAAATCGCGTATCGGGTTTATCAGCCATTCTCGCGGAAGTTTTCAACGGTATTCGTTTGGTACAGGCTTTTGCTGCCGAAAATTACGAAATCGCCCGCTTTGGCCATGAAGCAGAACGCAGTCTCAAAGCCAAATACTCAGCCGAACGCTTGAAAGCGATTCAGATTCCCATTGTCGGATTTTTGGAAGCCTTAAGTGCGTTACCGTTACTCATTGTGGGAGCGTGGCAAATTTCCCAAAATAACTTAACAGTGGCGAATTTTTTCAGTTATCTGGCGGCGGCGGCGCTGTTAATTGATCCCATTGGTCATACTACTAATAATTACAACGAATTTAAGCAGGGTGAAGCATCTGTTGACCGCGTTTTTGAATTGATGGCAATTCAGCCGACGGTGACGGAAAAGACAAATGCGATCGCTCTCCCCCCAGTCAAAGGCAAAGTAGAATATCGTCATATTTCCTTCGCCTATAAACCAGGTGAACCTGTATTAAAAGATATCAGTTTATTAGTATCCCCAGGTGAAGCGATCGCTCTTGTGGGTGCTTCTGGCGCTGGTAAAACCACATTTGTCAATCTTCTCCCCCGTTTTTACGATCCCGAAACTGGTCAAATATTAATTGACGGTGTTGATATTCGAGATGTGAAGCTGCATAGTCTGCGGCGACAAATTGGGATTGTTCCTCAAGAAACCATTATGTTTTCCGGGACAATTGCCCAAAATATCGCCTTTGGACAAGATGTTTTTGACATGGAAGCAGTTAAAGAGGCGGCGAAAATTGCTAATGCCCATAAGTTTATTAGCCAACTACCAGAAGGTTATCAGACTTGGGTGGGTGAACGTGGGGTAAACTTATCAGGTGGACAAAGACAAAGAATTGCGATCGCTCGTGCTGTTCTGCTCAATCCCCAAATATTGATTCTTGATGAAGCGACATCAGCATTAGATTCTGAATCAGAAGCACTGCTACAGGAAGCACTGGAAAGACTGATAGAAAAACGGACGGTGTTTATTATTGCTCACCGTTTATCGACAGTTAGGCGGTGCGATCGTATTTTGGTTCTCGAACAGGGGCAAATTGTCGAATCGGGAACCCATGAAGAATTATTAGCCTTAGAACGTCGCTATGCGCGGTCTTATGCTCAACACTTTAGTTAGGCAAAATGCTCATTAGCTTATTACCCACATCTGACAATCCCCGCTTCGTTGCTATCCCGCCTCGAAATAGAATTCCTCTTGCTAAGGGACTTCCAAATAAAAAAATATACAACTATTTATTGTGGGGTGGGCGTCTCGCCCGCCCATAGTCAAAGGCAGGCAAGATGCCCACCCCACAAGATTGGATAATTTATTTCTTGGAAGTCCCTAATAGCTTGCATTCCTCTAAAGCGGACTGAGTAAATGATTCTAGTCCACGCTTAGTGGACTTAAGCTATCAGCCTGGAACTTTAGTTCCGGGCGGGATGTCTGTAAACACGACTATCTGACTTTAATTACCCCCTAGACTGAATTGCCTTGATTAAGTCATAAAAAGGTTGCCAGTTATCTTCCTGAGCAATTGCTTCCCAAATAGATTCAATCACAGGTCTTAATAATGCCGTTTTCGGATTATTAACAGCTAGAGTTTGGGCAATTCCATCAATGCGTAGGCGTAGCCCGTCGTAGACATCGCTCTCCAAATCATTCAAAATTTTATGATACAGTATGCACCAATCATCAAAAAGTCCTGACGCACCCGGTACTGGCACAATATCTGAATTATTCATCACAAAACCTGGATCATCCCGCCATTGCGATGAAAAAGTCCGAGCCATTTCATAAAAAAACTGGTGATAACCAACTTGGCTATCTTTCAAAAATTCAATCGTTAGATTCAACAGTTTCCGTGCTTCTGGATGTGGCAAATCCTCAAAACCTAACTTTTTCAACATCAAAGAACTGTATTCAGCTTGATAATACTCAGCAAACATTGCCAATCCAGCTTCCATTTCGCCTTTATCGATAATCGCCTTTAAAGGTTCCTGGAGCATTTGTAAATTTAACTGGCAAATAATTGGTTGATTACCGTAACAGTAGCGTCCAGAATAGTCGAAATATGCAGCTATAAACGATGGGTCATAAGTCGGGATAAATGCGTAAGGGCCATAGTCAAAACTCTCTCCGGTAATCGACATATTGTCAGTATTTAGGACTGCATGACAAAAGCCAGCCGCCATCCACTGCGCTACTAGTTCTGCAACTCGTTTCACTAATTCGGCGTAAAACAAGACATATTTATTTTGTTCAGCACTTAAGTGTGGATAATACTGCTCAATTACGTGGTCTAATAACTTCTTAGTTAAATCTGGACGCTGGAAAAAGTGCAGTCGCTCAAAAGTGCCAAACCGAATATGAGAACTGCTCATCCTAATCATCACAGATGAGCGGGTAGGCGAAGGTTCATCTCCCCGCCAGAGGGGTAAACCTGTTTCAATCATGCTCAGACAGCGCGAGGTACGTACACCCAAGTGGTGTAGTGCTTCCGCAGCCAGAACTTCCCGCACCCCACCTTTGAGCGTGAGCATACCATCGCCACCACGGGAGTAGGGCGTTCTCCCAGAGCCTTTTGTGCCAAAATCGTACAATTCGCCATCAGTGGCGCGTACTTGCCCGTAGAGGAAGCCTCTACCATCACCTAACTGTCTGTTATATTCACCAAATTGATAGCCGTGGTAACGCAGCGCCAACAAGGGTTTACGCCCCTGAAATTTGCCAAAAGCTGTGATAAAATCTTCGTCTTTGACTACTTGGGGGTCTAAACCCAAGCGGGGTAGTAGCGCATCGTTACGCCAACGCAAGAGGTGTTGAGGAAATTCCTCTGCTGCAACCTCATCGTAGTAGTCGTCGCCTAGAGATTCCAAGGCGCTTTCGTAGTTGAGGGAGAGAAAAGGATTGCTAGAATTTTTGTAGTTCGGAGTTTCAGCCAGAGTCATTACGAGCAAAGCTTAATTCATTCTTCCCTTAATACTAGCTCTGGCTTTGGCATCAGCATAAACGCAAAAAGCGACCCATATCTAAAATATGGCAGCGCCCCCATCAAAATCTAGAGCGCATAATGAATAAAGTTTTGCAATTAAAGAAAAACTTAACTCAATTAGCTATTTTAGACGCTACATTTGAGGTTTTTGGCTCAGAATCACACCAATATCAATTTAAACCTTGCTTGAGTGACAAGGATATTCAAGTGTTTGAATCTAGATATAATATTACGCTACCAAGTGAATATCGAAACTTTCTCTTAGAAATTGGTAATGGTGGTGCAGGGCCAGGATACGGCTTATCGGGACTATCGGCAATTGAATCTGAAGATGTCATCCCAGAAAAATTATACCCTGAGAAGTACGAAATTCTCTCTAAACCATTTCCTTTGAGAGAAGCATGGAATGATTTGGATTTAATTGTTAAGAATAATACAGATTTTGTTACCAACAATGATAACTACTTCGACGATAAATTTATCCAGGGTACTCTCACCATTACAAATTATGGTTGTGGAATTTATGCGATGTTAGTTGTTACTGGTGAGCAGTCAGGAAAAATCTGGATAGATGACCGCACTAATGATAATGGAATATATCCTGCTTGTTTGAGTTTTTGCCATGCTTTTCATGACATCAACCCTAATGATTCTTATCCAAATAGCGATGAGGAGCAGCCTTTAACTTTTTATGAGTGGTATGAAGACTGGCTCAACCGAAGTTTGGATCAAATACGTCAGTCTTCGTAATTCGTAATTCGTAATTCGTAATTCGTTATTTATTTTAGGCGAAACACCACACTATATTGGAAAATCTAGGACTAATAATTGATTTCTGAAAAAACTCGGTACAGATCAAAAAGCCTAATTCCTTATTCCCTACTCACTACTCCCCGCACACCTAGATAATTTCAAAAATCAAATACGATTCCTATATATGAGCTAGAGTTAGTTCAAAATTTATAAATATAATCATTCAATTAAGAGGATGTTTTAAAAATTAGGTGCTTGCCAATTAGGATTGATCAGACTTGTCATAATATGATCTTCCCATTGCCCATTAATTAACAAATAATCTCTAGCATATCCTTCAATAACAAAACCTAGTCTTTTGAGTACATTGCCACTGCGCCGATTGTGAGGCATATAATTAGCCATGACTCGGTGAAAATTTAACTCTTCAAAAAGATATTGAATGGCGGCTTTTAGCCCTTCTGTCATATATCCTTTACCTTGTTTACTTTCAGCAAGGCTATATCCCACATAGCAAAAATGAGCGGCTCCTCGGACAAAATTACTAAAATTTACAGTTCCAATAATTATGGTAGGATTTTTTTTAGTAAAGATAAATAGCTTTAACGATTGACCATTAATAAATTCCAGGAAATTGTTCTCTATCTGATACTGCCAATACTCTTGGGTGAAAAACCCATCAACCCAAACAGGGTAAAATGGAGTGAGATAGGTTTTGTTATGAATGAAGTATTTGAGAATTTGGGGTATATCTTCATGGATAGCCGCTCGTAAGAACAGGCGATCGCTTGTAATTAGTGGCAGTTCTGATATCATAGATGATTTAATCGACGGGATCTCTTCCAATAACATTCTCTAGATTTTGTAAATTCTCTCATACCTGCGGTTTAGCAGCAGTAAGATTAGCTGTATTATTTTCCCATTTGGATAATCAGTAGTGTAAGTATGGCCCTTTTGCAAAAAACGCCATGCTTTCGCCTTACTTCCAACAGATAGGATGAGTATTTTTACTGTGAATCTGCCATTCCACCAAAATCTTGATAAGCTGATGTCTAATATCTAGAGCGGAAGGATTGAGAGCCAATGGGTGATAAAGCACAGTAAGCGGCATAACTTCGATAAAATCGCCTTGCCCAAACGCTGTACCGTAGGAAATTCAACCAAAAGACAGCTCAAGATTTAACCCAGTCTACAAGAAGGATAGTGATGTGGTGGGAATACGCTACGATTGGCAGGAATTAGAGATTCGGGCGATATACAACACGCCATTGCTAGAGTTGATTTATCAAGCTGCTAGCGTGCATCGCCAATATCATGACCCAACAAAAATACAAGTTTGTAAGCTTATATCTATCAAAACGGGAGGTTGCCCAGAAGATTGTAGCTACTGTGCCCAATCTTCCCGCTATAAAACAGAGGTAAAGGCGGAAGCACTCCTAGAAAAGGAAACGGTAGTTAACATCGCCCAAAAAGCTAAAGAAACTGGTGTTAGTCGCATCTGCATGGGTGCTGCTTGGCGCGAAGTCCGGGATAACTCACAATTTGAGGAAGTCCTGGAAATGGTCAAGGATGTAACCGCAATGGGTTTAGAAGTGTGCTGCACTCTAGGTATGTTGACAGCAAATCAAGCCAGGAAATTGGAAGAAGCGGGACTTTACGCCTACAACCATAATTTAGATACCTCGCAGGAATATTACAGCACAATTATTACCACGAGAACTTATAGCGATCGCTTGAACACAATTGAGAATGTCCGTCAGACCAATGTTACTGTCTGTTCCGGCGGTATCCTGGGTTTGGGCGAAACTGTCGATGACCGAGTTGGGATGTTACACACTCTGGCAAACTTACATCCGCATCCAGAGTCCGTACCAATTAATATTCTTTCACAAGTACCAGGCACACCCTTAGAAAATCAGCCTGATGTCCCCATTTGGGATATTGTGCGGATGATTGCCACAGCCAGAATTTTAATGCCAGCTTCTGATGTGCGTCTTAGTGCAGGTAGAGCCAGACTTTCTCAAGTTGAACAAGCTTTCTGTTTTATGGCAGGAGCCAATTCTATCTTTTCTAGCGACGACAACAAAATGTTAACAGTGACTACTCCTTGTCCAGATTACGATAGCGATCGAGAAATGCTGAATTTACTTGGTTTGGGAATGCGTCTACCTTCCCAAAGGCAGGAGAAGGTAACAAGTCCGGCTGTTGTAGGATAAATATCTTTTTGTGGGATGGGCGTCTCGCCCGTCCTTAGTAAACTGAGGGCAGGCAAGATGCCCGCCGCACAAGAGTCTTGGTTAAATTATCTTGGCAGTCCGTAGACCGAACAGCAGACCGACAGCCAAACCAAAGAACAAAGCTAAAAATCCGATGTAAGCTGCAATTGCAAACATTTATTTTTCTCCACAATACTTCCTAAATCTATTGAATCATTAGTTATTGGTCATTGGTCATTAGTCATTAGCCATTAGTCATTAGTTATTCTCTCCCCACTCCCCAGATTGCGATACAATACAGCCCACAGGCGCTTGTTAGGGGTTGGGCAATGACTTCTGTAATTAATGTGAATTTACCAGAGCAGTCTTATGAGATTGCGATCGCACCTTCGAGTTTAGATCAACTGGGTCAGCAGATGGCCAGTCTCAAGCTAGGCAAGAAGGTATTGCTGGTTTCTAATCCTACTATTTTTAAGCATTTTGGGGAAAGAGCAATTACATCCCTAACATCTGCTGGATTTGAAGTTGCTAGCTGCACCCTACCACCAGGGGAACGCTACAAAACCCTCAATTCCATCCAAAAACTTTACGATATCGCCTTAGAAAATCGCCTAGAACGTTCTTCTACTATGGTGGCTTTGGGCGGAGGTGTAATTGGCGATATGACTGGCTTTGCAGCCGCAACTTGGCTGCGCGGCATTAATGTTGTCCAAGTGCCTACAACTCTCTTAGCGATGGTGGATTCGGCAATTGGTGGCAAAACTGGCGTGAATCATCCTCACGGCAAAAACTTGATTGGGGCATTCCATCAACCACGCTTGGTTTTGATTGACCCAGAAGTATTGAAAACTCTTCCTATGCGTGAGTTTCGCGCCGGAATGGCAGAAGTTATTAAATATGGTGTAATTTGGGATGCCGAATTGTTTGCCCAATTGGAAGCAAGTAAACGCCTCGACCAACTCCGCTATGTAAAACCTGAACTGATACACACCATACTAATGCGCTCTTGTCAAGCTAAAGCTGATGTTGTTAGCAAAGATGAGAAAGAAGGCGGATTGCGGGCGATTCTCAACTATGGACATACTATCGGTCATGCAGTGGAAAGTTTGACTGGTTATCGTCTAGTAAATCACGGTGAAGCGGTGGCCATTGGCATGGTAGCAGCCGGTCAAATTGCTGTGGAATTGGGAATGTGGCCAAAGGAAGACACGGAACGTCAAAATGCTTTAATTCAAAAAGCAGGTTTACCGACTCAGTTACCAACTGGGGTAGATATTGAAGAAATTATTGACGCGTTGCAGTTAGATAAGAAAGTCAAAGCAGGGAAAGTGCGGTTCGTTTTACCAACACAGATTGGTGTAGTAACAGTTACCGATGAAGTGCCATCGGATATTATTCAGCAAGTTTTGCGGGGAATGTGAAGAATTTGAAGAAGAATTCAGCAGTCAGAATGGGCTAAACGCCCCGCTACCGCTAACAGCAGTCAGAATAAAAATTTAGTTGCTCTGTCCTTCAATTACGAATTACGAATTAATGAGCCATGATACTCCAAGCCAAGAATCAATTAACCTTGCAAGAGTTCTTAAATCTTTCACCAGGTGAGGGAGATATAACTTATGAACTTGTTGATGGTCAAGCAATTCCTAAAATGTCACCAAAAAAATTCCACTCTAAACTTACCCGCGCCCTTCTGAATTTGATTGAGCAATGCTGTGAGGGTCAAGGAGAAGTTTGCCCAGAATTAGCTGTCGCACTAACCCGTCGAGGGCGAGATTGGATGCCAATACCGGATATTTTATATATTTCTAATGAACGTTTACCCCCTGATTGGGATCAAGAAGGATCGTGTTCTGTTCCTCCTGATTTAGTGATTGAGATTATTTCCCCAGGACAAACTTTTGGACAAATGGCAGCTAAAGCCAAAGACTATTTAGATGCTAAGGTACTGCGGGTGTGGGTGGTAGATAGTAAAGCCAGAAGCATTACTGTTTTTTATCCAGATGCAGCACCACAAACTTATATGGGAGAAGAATTACTCAAAGATTCTTTATTTGAGGGATTAGAATTTACTGTTGAGCAGGTGTTTCAAAAGGCGAAAATACCATTAGATACCCAATAGCACACTTTTTGCATCTAGCATAATTCTCTTCATCTCAACGTCCATCGAAATTTCACTCGGCGGCTTTTACTACTCAAACTTTTATATCTTTAGTCAGTAACGCTCTATTTTTGAGGCTGCGGTTCTTTCTGCTGTTGCTGCTGACTATTTGTTGGTTGCAGTTTTTGAAATAAAGCTGGTGGCGTAGCTTTGCGGAAAGCACCGCAGTAGTGCATAGTCATAACTGCCTTAAAAGCCCAATGGTTTGATGGCACATCACTAAAGGGATTCGGTAAAGTTTCTGCTTGATTCTGAACACAAGCATTCAAAACTTGATTCGATTTTGCTGGAGTGTCGGTAGTAGGTTCTTGAGATTTAACAGGGGTAACAAAGCTAGTAGTCGCTAACACTAGGACTGTTGCCTGAAGTTTCCAGTTCATAATTTGAGTCTTTTAGGGATGAAAGTCTACCCTATGTTAGTTCCCAGGCTGTTACCCAGGAACTAGAATAAACTTGCTGAGATTAAGCGTTAGAAAACATGGTAAGCATTACTAACATAACAACTAATGCACTGATCCAAAGAGCTAACGATCCCCAACTAACTGAATCTTTTTGTACTTTTTGCCAGAAATTGCTAACTAAGTTATTCCGAATTGCCATTTTATAACCTCCAATTTTTATTAAACTTGCGCTGACTCAATGCATTAAGTCTGTATTGAGTAAATAAAAGTTAATCTTTAGAGGTATCAGCCTTTATTTACTGAATCCCAGACATTGACCAACAGAGATTTAAATTAATTCATGCAGCCAGTGCCAATGCATGTATCTCAACTACTGAAATCTAAAAAACGAACAAAAATTTACAAAAGATATTTTTTGATGCTTAATTTTATTTTCCCATACGTAACTGTTTACACTAAAAAATTTGGCGATTTTGAGAAAATTCTTAACGTTTTCTTAATTAGGTATAAAATTTAATCTTTTAAAATCAAAAGCTACTTAAATATTGACTCTGTTTCGCTTTTACTCTTGATTTATTTAGACTTGAAAATAGGCACAATTAACAGTGAAATGGCAGGTAAATAATAGTGCAACAAATAAGACATAATGAACCGCAATATATCTGTATTATTCCAGTTGAGAAAATTACAGCCAACCAAGACGAAGAAATCATGAGCTTTGGTGCATCAGCCGACGATGCAAAAAAACAAGGTGAGGAATTGTTAGCATCTATCTATGGTTGTAATCAATCACAAGTTTTGGAATTAATTCAGCAAGCACGGATTGAAATAATAGCTCAGTGGTGTGCCCCTCAAGAGCGCAGAGCCATATAAAATCAAGGTGGTAACTCGCGCTGAACGCGAACAAGCGATGTGTACCACGGGCTATGCCTACGCACGAGGTAGTAAAGGCACTGAAATGGAAAAACTAATATAGAGAAGTGGAAAAAACAGCGCCGCACTACCAACTAAACTATGTTACCGTTCAAAACTCTGCTACGCGTCCGACACTATGAGATGGACGCCCTTGGGCATGTAAATAACGCCGTCTACCAAAATTATCTAGAACAAGCAGCCATTGAACACTCAGAATACCTGGGCTTAACTTTGGATGTATATCGGCAAGTAGGTGGCGTATTTGTGATGCGGCGGGTAGAAATTGAATATTTACGCCCAGCAGTGGCAGGCGATACCCTAGAAGTTACTACCTGGTTGAAGGAAATGCGCGGGACTCGTGCCTTGCGATGCTACGAGATTCGTAAACAAAACCAAGATAATTTGTTGGTAACGGCAGAGGCACTATGGGTTTGGGTGGATGCACAGACAATGCGCCCACGACCAATTCCCAGTGTCATGTTAGACAAATTTTTGCAAATCCAAAACTCAGGTGTTACAAACTAAAAATGGTTTGTTATTCGCCATTTAATAAATCTTAATTCTTTCAATGAAAACAAATGATTGATTTTTTACCCAGGTAATGCTGACGATCAAGAATACACAACTATGATGTTATAAGTGCAAAATTTAAATTTGTAGGAACTGCAATCAAAATTAGCTTAGTAAATTAGGATTTTCAAGTCAATATTATGGAGCAAAGTCAGCCACAACAGCGCCGCGTCGCTGATCAAGTGTTTCAAGAATCCCTCGAACAACTGGAGGATATTTTACAAGAAAATTCAACTGAGGATGAAGAGATCCCCCAAGCACAACTGCATACTAGTAGTCTCAGTGAAGTCGAACTCGATCAAGATATGACAGATATTGATTTAGCGGCTCTTGAGGACGCAGTTGCTGATATTGAACAATATCTCGAAGAAATAACAAAAACTGAAGAAAAATTATGAGTTCTAAGTTTTAACTCCTAACTTTTGACTTATTTGCCGTTGAGCTTCGTACAACATTAAAGCAGCTGCGATCGCTACATTCAATGATTCCACCCCAGGACTCAAAGGAATTCTTACTTGTTTGTCTGCGATCGCTGCTAAATCTGCTGACAATCCAGCACCCTCATTTCCCAGTAAAATCAGACTGGGTTTGCGCCAATCCACCTCCCAATAAGTTAAAGTCGCACTGGGTAAGGTTGCCACTACCTGCATTCCTGCCTGCTGACTTTGTTGTACTGTAGCTTTTAAATCTTCGCTTACAGCCGTTGGTAGGCGAAACCATTGTCCTGCTGAAGCCCGGAGAACTTTTGGGCTGTCTAAATCTACACTATCTTCACTTACCCACAACCCTGATGCTCCAGCAGCAGCAGCAGCGCGGATCATCGTACCCAGGTTGCCGGGATCTTGCACCGTTTCTAAAGCCAGAATTATACCAGTAAAAGGTAGTTGAGTTTGGACTCCGCTTCGTTTTGCCGTTGCAACCACACCATCCGGTTGGACTGTAGTAGCGATCGCATCCAAGATTTCTTTACTGACAATTTCGGCGCGATCGCATCGGTTACAAGCTTCTTCCCAGAGTGAGGAGTGATTTGCCTGCCATTCTGGAGTACAACACACTGTTTCAAGTGGGTAATTTACCGCACAAGCTTCCTCTAACAGGTGTGTCCCTTCTAGTAAAAATAACTGCTGCTTGTGCCGCTCCTTGGCGGAGTGAAGTTTGCGGATTTGCTTGACTAGGGAATTTTGTAAACTGGTCAACACGATTTTAAATTTTGGATTTTGGATTTTGGATTTTAGATTAATCGAAAAGACGTTCGCGGACTCGCTCTAAGCGTACCCCTATGGGGAAGCAAGCTCCGCGCAGTGTGTCGCAGACAAGCTATGCCGTACAACTTCCCTACGGGACGCTACGCGAACGTGGAAGCAAGCTACGCACAGCCTTTCGTAGAGAAGGCTTTACGCTGCGCTATCGGCAATCTAAAATCTAAAATTGATATGCGGAACCCGGGACTTGAACCCGGAAGCCTTGCGGCACTAGAACCTGAATCTAGCGCGTCTGCCAATTCCGCCAGTTCCGCTGGTATTTATCTTTATCGACAATTTCCTATTATTGCGTTATGTTTTACCTTTGTCAAGTTAAAACATAACGCCTCCTTTAAGAGGCTCAGACTGGAAACAAGTTTTTCAGGGCGTTAGGTCAAATCAAAATATTAACTGAAAAGTACAGCATTGATTTTTAGAGAACACTTAAGTTATTTTACTGAGTATTTAATTTAGCTTGAAACTACTACTTATTCGTTCATTTTTATTATTTTGTTAAAAGCTCAAAATGCTTGCTGTTGTTGGCTTTTAACCATCCCTTCTCACAAAAAAACAATTTTTTTATGCAATATGCTGCTCTAAAATGTGGACAATTTGAATCTTTACTGTAGAATCAAAACCAACTTCAAACATATAAAATACGTATTACTTTTGGAGGTAGGCTTATCAATCCTTCTACCAGCTTACCAGATGTCAAAATTGCTCCAGAAGCAGACTCCTCAGTCTTGCAAATTTGGGGTGGGCATCCTTTGCGAGGTCATGTGAAAATTAGCGGGGCAAAAAATGCAGCACTGGTAATCATGGCTGGAGCCTTGCTGTGTCCGGGCGATTGTCGTATCCGCAATGTCCCCTTATTGGCGGATGTAGAGCGGATGGGTCAGGTATTATCGGCTTTGGGTGTAACCTTAACGCGGCAAGGCGATATTTTAGACATTAACGCCAGCGAAATTAAAACATCAAAAGCTCCCTACGAACTAGTTACCCAACTGAGGGCGAGTTTCTTCGCCATTGGTGCCATTCTGGCAAGATTGGGAGTAGCGCAGATGCCGTTACCTGGTGGTTGCGCTATTGGGGCAAGACCAGTTGACTTGCATGTTCGAGGACTGCAAGCAATGGGAGCGGAAGTACAAATTGAGCATGGCATTTGTAATGCCTATGTCCCCGGCAGCAGCCGGAGATTACAAGGTGCGAAGATTTACTTAGATATCGCCAGTGTCGGAGCTACGGAAAACTTGATGATGGCAGCTACCCTCGCAGAGGGCGAAACGATCATCGAAAATGCTGCCAGAGAACCGGAAGTAGTTGATTTAGCTAACTTCTGTAACGCGATGGGAGCGAAGATTAAGGGCGCGGGGACTAGCAGGATTATTATCGAAGGAGTCCCCAAGTTGCATTCTGTTGACTACAGTATCATTCCCGATCGCATTGAGGCCGGAACGTTTTTGCTGGCAGCAGCAATTACCCGTTCCGAACTTCTTCTCTCGCCAGTCGCTCCAGAACATCTCATACCAGTGATTGCCAAGCTGCGGGATATTGGGGTGACAATAATTGAGGAAAAGCCTGAACACTTACGTATTCTGCCGGCGGAAACTCTCAAGGCAACGGATATTGAAACTCAATACCATCCAGGTTTTCCTACAGATATGCAAGCGCCATTCATGGCTTTGCTGACATTGGCCGAAGGCGACAGCGTGATTAACGAATCTGTCTTTGAAAATCGTTTGCGTCATGCCTCAGAGTTAAATCGCTTGGGGGCAGATATTCGTGTTAAAGGCAACACTGCTTTCGTTCGGGGAGTGCCGAAATTATCTGGCGCACCAGTATTAGGTACAGACTTACGAGCATCGGCAGCGCTAGTCATAGCAGGACTGGCGGCAGAAGGAAAAACCACAATTCAAGGATTACAGCACCTCGATCGCGGCTATGATCGACTCGATATGAAGTTGCAGCAATTGGGAGCTAAAATCCTCCGCGTGGGCGAAGCATCAGCAGATGCAGAAATCGCTTCCACCATCAGTAGCCTGTCGAGTTGAAGAAGAGGCAAGGGAGCAGGGAGTAGAGGAATTGAGGACAAGGAAAATTGGGGACAACGGGAAAGACTTGTTGCAAATTCTCACCTCTTGTCACCTTGTCTCCCCTACTTGTTCATATTCCCCCTGTCCCGTGCCTCTTGGTTGAGACTGAGGGAAGAACTAGGAGAATGAGGTAGACAAGGTAAAATTTTCTCCCTTTGTTCCCCCTGTCCAGCCTAGTTAAATCGTTATACTAACTGTGGATGGCTGTTTATCTACAGCCAGATTCTATAGTTGTGTTTTTTATAGCTTGCTGCACTATGTCCTTCTTTAAAACCCCGCTAATTGGTTTAAAAGCTGACTCATTTCGTCATCCATTAGACCTGGAAGCTACCAAAACGCTCAAGCAAATACCAGGCATAGATATGTTGGTGCGAAATTGGCTTGGGCCAATGGCAGAGCAGGTTTTCTATGTAGAAAATATTGCCTCCAGCATTCTAGTGGGTGAAAAGCAACTGCCCGATTTATACAAGTTGTTGTTAGATGCCTGTAAAATTCTAGATATAGAGCCTCCCCAGTTGTACGTCCGCCAACATCCGGCTCCCAACGCCTATACTTTTGCTGTGCGTGGTAAACAGCCGTTTGTTGTGCTACACACATCCCTGATTGATATCCTCACACCAGAAGAAATACAGGCAGTAATTGCCCACGAGTTGGGGCATCTCAAGTGTGACCATAGCGTTTATTTGACTCCTGTAAATTTATTAATATTAGCTGCGGCGATTGTGCCGAATGTTGGAACTTTCGTTGCTCAAGCGATACAGGCACAACTTTTAGAATGGGTACGCTGTGCTGAGTTTACCTGCGATCGCGCCGCATTACTAGCAACCCAAGACCCCAAAGTTGTTATGTCAGTGCTGATGAAGCTGGCGGGTGGTTCCCCCACCTTAGCGCCACAACTGAATCTTGATGCCTTTGTTGCCCAAGCCCGCGCTTACGATGATATTAGCAAGACCGAACTAGGTGAAATGGTCAAAGCTGCCCGCACAGCCCAATTAACCCATCCAGTGCCAGTGCTGCGGGCGCGAGAAATCGACCGTTGGGCAAGCAGTACAGAATATCAATCTTTAATCCAAAGTCATGGACTGAAGTCTACAAGTAATGAAGTTGCACCCAAAGGTGGATGGCGAAACTGGTAGGACGACTATTTAAATTTGGTTATCTAAATTAGATGTGTTTGAGCTTACAATACTCCAGATGATTCGCTCATGCGTTGGCGCAGCCCGTCGTGGACATCGCACTTGCTATCCTTCAGGCAAGCTGTGGGCGATTCGCTGTAATGTAAAATGCTGGTACAGCCCAAAAATCAGCTAATGACCAGGTTTCCTTACGACCAGTTCGCCAAAGACTGAAGAAAATTGGGGAATATCCCATAGCTTAACCCACAGCCTCTACCATGACAGTTGTACCCAACGACCATCATTTTCTTCAACCCATAAATCTGTTTGAGTACGAAAAGCTAGCAAAAGAGCATCTATCTCAAATGACGCTTGATTACTATAGCAGTGGTGCTTGGGACGAAATCACACTACGGGATAATCGTGCTGCCTTTGAGAGACTCAAGTTGCGACCTCGTGTATTAGTCAATGTAAGCGATCGCAATCTTACTACCTCCATTTTAGGACAACCCCTGCAACTACCTTTGTTAATTGCGCCGATGGCTTTTCAATGTCTAGCTCATCCAGATGGAGAAATTGCCACTGCTCTAGCTGCGGCATCGGCTGGTGTGGGTATGGTGTTAAGTACAATGGCCACAAAGAGCATTGAAGAAGTGGCAAGTGCATGTGATAATTTTCCAGATTCTCTGCGATGGTTCCAGCTTTACATCCATAAAGATCGGGAATTAACTCGTGGTTTGGTAGAAAAAGCCTATAAAGCAGGCTACAAAGCGCTTTGTCTAACTGTAGATGCACCTGTTCTCGGACAGCGAGAAAGAGATAGACGTAACGAGTTTGCCTTACCCTCAGACTTACATTTGGCTAATCTCGCCACAATATCAGGGCTAGATATTTCCCATGAAAAAGGCGAATCTGGATTATTTACCTATTTTGCCCAACAGCTAAACCCAGCAGTAACTTGGGACGATTTGCAATGGTTACAATCTTTATCTCCACTACCTTTAGTCATCAAAGGAATTTTACGGGGAGATGATGCTGTTCGGGCTGTGGAATATGGAGCCAAAGCAATTGTCGTTTCCAATCATGGTGGCAGACAACTCGACGGTGCGATCGCTTCTTTAGACGCTCTAGCTGAAATAGTAGCAGCAGTGGATGGTAAAGTAGAAGTACTATTGGATGGAGGCATCCGTAGGGGCACAGACATTCTGAAAGCTCTGGCATTAGGAGCAAAAGCCGTACTAATCGGACGACCTATTTTATGGGGACTAGCAGTAGCAGGGCAAATTGGTGTATTTCATGTCATATCACTGCTACAAGATGAGTTAAATGTGGGAATGGCACTTAGCGGCTGCGCCAAACTAGAGGATATTGACCCTAGCTTATTGACCTTGCCACGCCTGTAAGCCCAAAAACTCTTAGACCTATATTATTCCAGCAAAACTTTGAAAATAAATTTTCAAACTTGTTACAAAATCACTTAATTAGAGTATACTAGTTAGGGTTAGATATATGGGCGGGTGGCGGAATTGGTAGACGCACCACACTCAAAATGTGGCGGCCTTGCGGTCATAGGAGTTCGATTCTCCTCCTGCCCACTACCAAACAAGTACAAGAGACATAAAAAAGTTATGCGACTGAAAAGATGGGAGTCTCCCCGTAAACAAGGCAGGAATGACAAAGGTAGAGGCGGTTCTGCAAGGAAGAGGCAACTCAAAAAACAAAGGCAAATGTTACGACAAAGACTCAAAGAAGCTAACAAGCCAGAAAATAACAAAAACAATAGAGCAGGGGAAGATAACTTTATCTTCCCCTTATTTTTAGGGCTTTTATTTGAGAAAAAAATAAAATTTAGGGATTTACGTCTAATGTGAATTAAATAGGTTGGCACTGGAAAGTGAGAACATGAATACCAAAACGGCGACGGAGCAATAAACGTAGTCTGTGAGATGCAATTTTGGCAGCAATGTGTACACAAAAGCCATCAATCAATAGTTTTGTCTAAATTAAATTTGTAATAAATTTGGAAAGTCATAATAAAAAACTATTAGCCATTCTTTAAAATATACTAATTAAAATTAGACCTCTTAAGCGCATATTTACGTATCAAAATCCGCAAGCTGAGTGTCTGGTATTGCACATTATATAGTTAAAGTAAGTATAAAGTACTACGAATATTTGTAGGAGTTTATCGCAATTGTAATGCTAGCATGAACAAACCAAAAATTAATTATGAAGGAAGTATGAATTTTGTCAGGCAGCGTCTGAAATCCCTAGCTTAAAACAGTAAACTAGGACACAGTAGCAAAATAATTCTAATATTAACGGTTAAGTCAAAAGTATACTAAAAAACCAATTGCATCTCCATGTGTTAACTTCCAACGATCACACAAGGCTACAAAAAGTCAGGAGTCATTTCATCTGAATTATTGAATATTCGGAATGGTCTAGGTAATCTATGGATTTTTTTCTTGGACACAGGAGTTATTGATGGTGGCAAGAGTGCTTCTACCTACTAAAAAAGTACTGGATTTTCCCATTACTGCTTTACGCTTTGACGATCAAGTACAAACAATGCTGAAGTGGGCGAGGAGACGTGAAAGTAAAACTGTATATGTAGCCAATGTACACATGCTCATTGAAGCTCATTGGAATCCAGAGTTTGCCAGCGTATTACGAAATGCAGACATAGTTACTCCTGATGGTATGCCTCTGGTATGGATGATGCGAAAGATGGGAGCGCTTCATCAAGACCGTGTGGCAGGAATGGATATTTTCCTAGCATTGTGTCACCTAACTCAAACACAAAATCTTAGTATTTTCTTTGTAGGTTCCCAAACAGAAGTTCTTTCTCGGATGCGAAAAAGGTTAGAACAGGAATTTCCGCAGATGAATATTGCGGCGATGGAACCTCTACCCTTTCGCCCTCTGACTGAAACTGAAGACGAAGCTTTGGTTCAAAAGATTAACTCTAGTGGTGCTAGCGCCGTATTAGTATCTCTGGGATGTCCTAAGCAAGAAAATTGGATAGCTCAACATAAGGGTAAGATACAAGCTGTAATGATTGGACTGGGTGGAGTTTTCCCAGTTTATGCAGGAATTCACAAGCGGGCACCCCGCATAGTTCGTGACTTAGGACTTGAATGGCTGTATCGATGGATTCAAGAACCACGCCGACTTTGCGGCCGCTATGCTAAAACTATTCCACTATTTATATGGCTAGCTACGAAGCAACTACTATCATCAAGTCGTATTGCAGCAGTCTTTCTTCACGAGACTGGGGATTAAGAAAAAGCCAAGGGAATATGTATTCTGTGGAACACAACATTATTGAGGCACATATAAACTCAGTAACCAAAAAATCAAAAATTTTATGTTGTTTTAATAACTGATTAGCAAACTTAGATACCACTTAAAACCAGAAATTATAAGTAACAGGTACCTAACTATCTGCTCCACAAATGACTGCACAAATTGCTATGGTGACTATATCATTTAATTTGTGCTTTTTAGTGCGCTCAACTCTCTTGTCTTCTAAATCTTTAATATGATCTGCAATCTGCAATTGTGATTTTTGATGGTAGCTTCATTTTTAGATTTTCTCTCATTCAAATGAATTGAGAATGCCACTTCACCCCATTTTATTGATTCTTACAGAACCGCTTTTACCATCAAATCTTCTTTGTATACATCTATTACATTGATATCAACCTAAGAATACTTCCCTTTTTCTCAATCCATATAAGTTAGATTTTGTCAAAACAAATTAGATGCGTTTCCCCTAGCTGGCTCATTAATAAATTTTATGATAATAGTTTTTTGAATTGCTGCAAATTTACAAGAAGATTGTGGTAGAGTCTTCTATAAAGAATTACTTAAGCTCAAAAATATTTTCTTTCCGATAATCATTGCGTTAGGTAGTTTTTATGTTATTTTTGGAATAAAAAGTTTTAATTATAACTAAAATCTAAATAAAATAAGGTGTATCTGATTGGCATGAAAATAAATAATCCAAATGCTCATAGCTAGCAATATCAAAGCTATATACTCTAGGTTCTTTCATCGGTAAACTATGTAATGGAATCACCTAAAGATTCATCAAACTTACGGCAAAAAGCTGTTAAAAGTGTAATTTGGACTGTTATAGAAAGTTGGGGACGCCAAGTAGTCTCTTTAGTTGTTTTCTTTATTTTAGCTCGTTTACTTAATCCAGAAAGTTTTGGTTTAATTGCTTTAGCATCTATATTTATTGAATTTGTACAAATTTTTGTTGATCAAGGGTTCTCTGTAGCAATTATCCAACGTCAAGAGATAAATTCAGAGCACTTAGACACTGCATTCTGGACAACTTTAGGAATAAGTATACTTTTAACTGTATTAAGTGTTGCTGGCGCTGGATTAGCAGCTAATTTCTTTAAACAGCCGCATTTAGTACCAATCATTCAATGCTTATCTATAAGCTTTATATTTAATGGATTGAGCAGCGTGCAGCAAGCGATTCTTGAACGTAAGTTTGCCTTTAAAAGTTTAGCAATTCGCTCACTATTGGCAGTGATAATAGGTGGAATAGTTGGCGTTTGGATGGCTTTTTTAGGTTATGGCGTTTGGAGTCTAGTAGGTCAACAACTATCAGGTAGTTTTATACAGGTTGTAGTGTTGTGGCGAGTTAGCGATTGGCGACCAGGATTCCAATTTTCTAACATACATGTTAAAGAACTTTTTAGCTTTGGAATTAATATATCTGCGTTTAACATAGTTAATTTTTTCAATCGTCGAGCCGATGACTTACTAATTGGCTACTATCTAGGACTAGTTGCATTAGGTTATTACTCGGTTGCCTATAAATTGCTGCTAGTAATGATGCAGGTTTTAATCAGTACTACAACTAAAGTTGCACTACCCATATTTTCTAGGTTACAGGCAGAACCAGAACGATTACTAAAGGCTTTTTATACTGCTACTCAGTTCACAAGTCTCATTGCCTTCCCAATATTTCTTTGTGTACCAGTATTAGCAACTGAATTTGTAAAAGTATTTTTTGGTGAGCAGTGGATTCAGAGCATTCCAGTATTGCAAATACTATCTCTTATTGGCCCTGTTCATCTAATTTTCTTTTATAACAATTCTGTAATTCTGGCGTTAGGCAAACCTTCGTGGAGGCTATGGATACAAGTGATAAATACAGTTACTAATGTCATTGGTTTTGCTCTGGTAGTAAAATTAGGTATTGTAGCCGTTGCTTGTGCTTATGTAGTTCGTGGTTACTTCATATTACCTATTTCATTATTAGCTATTAATAAACTTATTAAGATAGATTTAAATAACTATCTGCGTTTATACATAGTACCTTTAATAGCTTCTGGAGCAATGGTTGTAACTATATTAACTACTAAATATTTTTTAGGAAAATTTCTTGAAGCATGGATGTTACTAGCTATTTCAGGGATATTCGGAATCTCTATTTATATTCTTGCTCTCTCAGTAATATCGCCTAAGCTTTTCAGACAGGTACTTGAGTTAGGAGAAACTTTGAATATCAAAATTAAAACAAAAGTCTAACTTTGTTATGTAGGAATTATAGCGAATTTCAAGGTAAATATATTTTGATGAATTAATTTAATATACATCAATCTATGATAGTTTAACGAAAAAATTAAATCTATCTAATCTCATAAAACTAATTAATTAAGATAAAATTCATAGTTTATCACAGAGAGCAAAGATGAAAATCGGAATTCTAACTTTTCACCATGTAGACAACTACGGAGCAACACTCCAGGCTTGTGCTCTTTGGACTTTTCTTAACAGTCAAGGCTATGATGTTGAAATAATAGACTATCGACCTCTTAAAATAGCATGGATATATTTCAGAGCTTTACTTCCGATCAAAAGGGTAAAATCTAGCACTAGCCAAACTAAGAAAATTCGGATTAATGAAAAATCTTTGATTTATATTTCAAGATATTGGAAAATGAGACGCTTCCTGCTTTCTCATGTTAAGTTAAGCAATAAAAAATTTTATGATAAAAAAGGCTTGAAATACTATCAAGATAAATATGATGTAGTAATATGTGGCAGTGACCAAATATGGTGTATAGATTCCTTTAGAGGGTATAATTCTTCTTTCTTTTTAGATTTTGTTAGCAATAAAACTACTCGTAAGATAAGTTATGCGGCAAGTTTTGGTAATACAACAAAATTAGGGACTTATCAAAAAGAAATATATACATTGATTAATCAGTTTCAAACCATTTTAGTTCGTGATTCTAATAGTTTACAAATTATTGCTAATGAATGCAATAAAAAAGCGATAAAAGTTTTAGATCCTACTTTCCTAATTAAGTATGATACGCTTAAAACCCCGCCGAGAATAACAAATAAATATCTTCTATTGTATGTTCAAGCTGACATACAACCAGAGGAAGAAGAGTTTATCAAATTCCTGGCAGCAGAACAAAATTTAACTATAGTTTCAGTCGGTAGAAATGAAGCGTTAGCACAAATAAATTTAGAAACTGCTAGGCCAAAAGAGTGGATTGGATTACATAGTGAAGCATCTTATATTGTGACTAATACTTTTCACGGCACTGTATTTTCTATTATTTTTCATAAACCTTTTACAGTATTTCTTCCTAGTGATAAATCGAATAAAGTAAGAGATTTGCTTAATGATTTTGGCTTAACAAACCGTATATTTTCGGAGAAATCAAAACCTGAATTATTCAGCGGCGAAATCTTTGATATTGACTATGAATCGGTATCTATTTCTCTAGAATCAAAAATCATGGAATCAAAAAAACATTTAATTAAAGCGATTTTACAAGAAGAAACTGATAGTAAAATTAATGTTGGATCAAAGCAGGAATAAAGAATAAATAATGTTTTAAAATAGGGTATTTTATGACTGTACTATGTTTGCTAAATAGCAAGCCAACTTTTTATTTTTATCAAACATCTAGAAGGAGTAGAAAGAGTTAAGATGTCTAATTTAAAGATTGAGTCTTTAACATCAAACAGTCTTTCGCACTATAGAACACGACATTACTTTGAGCGAGTAGGAGATATCAATAGTGTAAATGATCTTCAGGAATACTGTAATTGGGCTAAAGAAAACAAAGTAAAGATTTATATAATTGGAAATGGCTCTAACACGCTGTTTGTTAAAAAAAGTATCCAATCATTGATACTGAAAAATAAACTACCTAAGTATACAAATCCTTTACCTAATAACAGACTTGAAGTATCTTCTTCTGCTTCAGTGATGGAAGTATTAAAGTATTGTTATCAGAACTCCATGAATTCTTTCTATTATCTTGCATCTGTACCAGCAACTATTGGTGGTGCATTAGCAATGAACGCTGGTAGAGGAAGACAACATGGATGTACAATATACGACTTTGTTGAAAGTGTAACCTTCTTTGAGGATGGATGTATAAAAACACTTGAAAATAGTCAAATTGTACGAGATTATCGAGAAACTATATTTACTGGTATACACTCAAAACTGATATTGAGTGCAATTTTCAAGTTTGAACCAACAGAATTCACCGAAAATCCTCTAACTTCAAGGCAAATTTGGGCAAAAGAACATCAAGATAATACAGCACCTAACTGCGGCTCGGTATTCAAAGTTGCTAACTATGCAATACTTGAAAAGCTCAAAGGTCTATCTATAGGGAAATCTATGTTTTCGACTAAAACTAGTAACTGGATACTCGCTAAATCACAAAGTAGCTATTCGATAATTATGCTGATTAAAATAGCTAAAATTTTGCATTTTATAACTCGACAAAAAATTGCTCTTGAACTAATTACCATTGATTAATTAGTTGCCGAGCAACAAGCCCTGGATAAGATA
>NZ_DASQZC010000668.1:0-4386 GCF_035638895.1 Nostoc sp.
ATCTAATCTAAAAGTCGAAACACAAACAGCAGAACTCTTAACCCTCAAGTTACTGCAAGAGGCAATTAAATCAGAAAATGACGGTGATTTAATTATGCAGGAATTTAGTGATAACGTTTTACCCAATCTTTTACGGGTAGCGGTTGGAGTTACAGCTAAAGGTGGGAAATTTTTTGATTATCTTGATGAAAAGAGAGAAAAAGAGATAGAGAAGTTCTACAAAAATAATTTAGGAAAAAGTTACAACATAAAAGAGCCGAAAAAACTTGCTCGAAGAAATGCAGGTGATCAATCTTTAAATACTCATTTACTCAATGGGTTACTACCAGCTAATTTAATAGAACGTTGTCTAAATAAGCTTGATACTACTGCAAAAAGGGTAATTCAAGAACAAGAAAGACGCTTATTAATTGCTGGATTTATTTTACATGATTTTGAAAAGTTTGATTATCGGCTATTTTCTAAAATGCCAGATAATTATAAAGCAATTAGCCAAGATAAAGAACAAGACATTCGCAAGTTATCTGTAGATGCCCACCGCGAAATTATAGATGTTATAGTCTGTGAATTAGGTCTTGATGAATTTGTTAGCCCTGATGAACCAACAGCATGGCAAGAATATCGAGATGATTTGTTATTTATTGTCTACAATGCCCAGCGCCGAAATGATACAAATCTCAATGTTTCTGAGCATGGTTTACAGCCAATAATTGATGATTACATTCTGATATGTCTTGCTGATTTAACTTGTTTAGCTGATTTACTTTCCTCAGTTATTAAACATCCTCAAGATGCAGAACACCAAGCATTAAATGGAATTCTCCACAGCCTCAGTGATGGGCAATTAAAATTTACCTATCACAGCATTGCTGAGAATCGTGGTGTTTTAACTAATGTAGTAAATAATGCTTTAATTCAGGCTCATACTAGTCTTAATACTAATGAGGATACTTACTATGAACCTTTGTTATATCTGCCAACAGGCGTAATTTACCTGGCTTCGCGCAATGCTCCAGCTATTTCGCCGGAAGATTTACCAGACCGTGTAGTTAACAGTATTAAATCGCTTTGTGCTGGACAATTACGCCTCAGACAAACAGGATTTGGTAGAGATGGCAAAGGCATGAAATATGCCGAATATTACAACTTATTTTTTGATGACATTGGCTTGATGAAAGTAGCCTTAGATGCTACATTACGCATCTTAAACCCTAATAAAGGCTCTGTTGCTAAAAGTCGCAGTGAAAATCTGAATAAGTTTCAGCAACAAAATGTTTTATCTGCTGATTATGACTTCAAATTTGAAGACGATATCCGTATTGACCAAATAGCAGAATTTGGTGATTTAGTTAGCCGGAAAATTTGGGAAGAGACAGTTAATCGCGTTGATTATGCTCGTAAGAAAGATAAAAAGCTGCCAGCAGTTCCCGATTTTGATTTAACTCAGAAGGTTGCAGAATTTTGGAATTTAGCAGAATGTTTACCCCAAATTAGAGAAATTCAACGCATTAATAAAAGCCTGAAAAAAAATAAGTTAAAGGGAAATACTGGAGGAGTACCTTATGAATGGTATTATCTGGCGGCTAAATATTTAGAGCATCATCCAGGAATTGAAGATGTACGCGAAACTTGTCAGAAAGTCATTGACTACTTGACAAGTTTAATTTCTCCGATAATTTCTCAATATCAATTACCTGATGGTTGGGATGATTTAAGGCTCTGGGTAAAACGAGTTGTGATGTTACCAGGTACTAATCAAGAACCATCCGTTAAAACTCAAGTTGAAACATTTCTAGATGAGTTAGGTAATTATAATGCAGCGAAAAAACCAGGGCGAGGGAAACAATTAATCTGCTCAATTTCTCATTCTGCTTACACGGTGACTGAGCAAATGGAATCAGCAGTTTTATTTACGCCTCAAGTTTATACAAACAAGCAAATGTTAGGAGGTTCTAACGCTAAACGCAATATCTCCAGTATTGCAGGTGTGGAGATGATGCTGAGGCAAATATTGATGAATCAAACTCAAGCTGTAGGTAAACGATTTGAAGATGGTAAATATCGTTATCTCTACTTTTATCCTACTTATTACTTTACTCCAGAGACTAACAAGTTTTTGCAGAAAGCCTACAATGGTATTGCTCAAACTCGCTTTGATACCAGCATTCGCAATCATTTTATCAGTAAAGATTTGCAAGCGAACTTGGGGCGCGATCGCTACCAAAGTGTAGATAGTTTCTTAATTGATGAAAACCTCCAGCGTGACAAAGACCGCACCTTTAAGCTTTCCTATCCTGAAGACCAGCCTTTAACATTTTACTTCATGGCGCTCCCGCCAGGAAGAGACAGCACCGATACAGAATCTTGGATAATGCCAACTTGGTTAGCCTTTGCTTTCCCGATGATTTTAGATGTTAAAACTGTGGTTTCAGAGTCACCTATTCCACCTTTTAATGATGGGGCTGAATTTGAGGAAAGCGTTTTCCTTGATAGTGCGCCTCATGCTTTCCGTGCTTTAGTAAGGCGCGATCGCTTCCGTCTTGACTACATCCTCGAAGGCTGGAACGAAAACGGCATCCAATACCCAGCACCTTTAAATGTGCTTACTGCCGCTTACGCCATTCATTTAGATGTGAATGCTAGGCAAGGTAAGTCTGGTTACGATGCCAATTGGGGGAGATTCACAGAACTGGCTAAAGATTTTGAAACCAGTCCGTTGTACGTTTTTTCTTACCTCAATCGCTGGGTGCGTAACCAGGGATCGGAAACAGCGCGAATTGAAAAAATCCGGCTTTATGCTTATCATTTTTATCCTTGTTTTGACCCTTATGTGAAATATGACACTAATATGGAGCAATTAATTGTGGGAGAAGCATCAAGTCTGAATCATCCTAAGAAATTAACAGATTTATACCGCAGATTTTATCGAGCTAATAAGCGTTATAACCCTAAGTCTAATGCTGTGTTAAAACCAGTTGATATTGCGGCTGAAACTATACTCAAAGCTGAGTCAAGTGTGTTTCAGGGAGAAACATTAGTTGTGGCTGTTGCAGCAGAAGTTTTTAAACTCATGGATCGTGTTCATTCGTCTACTGCTGAAGGGCGGTGGATCATGAGCAAACGAGAAGAAGAACGGCAAGCTGTTCTAGATTTTGCCAAGTATTTTGTAGTGGAGGTATTTGATCACGCATTTGCAGGCGATCGCGCTCGTTTGGCAGGTCGTCAACTCAACTTAATTCGAGATACCTGTGAATTTCTTTATCGCCTTGAAGATGACAAAGAAAATGCAGGAAGAAATGAAAATATTCCTGTAATAGATGATGTTAATGAACCGGAATAAATTTTTACCCTAGAAGTAAACAAGTAGTAAACAATTTTTTGGAGAAAATTATGGCAATTTTAAAAACTATTGAATCCAAATTCTTTCAAACTGAGATTCCTTACAAACCAATGGGGAAATATGTTCATTTCTTAACTATTCGCATTACTGAATCTTATCCACTATTCCAGACAGATGCAGAATTGAATAAAGCACGGGTAAGAGCAGGAGTTAAAGACAAAACCACTATTAGCCGTTTGTCAATGTTCAAGCGCAAACAGTCTACACCAGAGCGTTTAGTCGGACGGGAATTACTGCGTAACTATGGATTAATGACGGCTGAAGAATGCGAATACAACGTGAATTTTGCAATGGATAATCCTGATTGCATCATTTACGGTTTTGCTATTGGTGACTCTGGCTCTGAAAAATCAAAAGTTGTGGTAGACACAGCATTTTCAATTACAGCTTTTGATGAATCACACGAAACATTCACCCTCAACGCTCCCTATGAAAATGGTACGATGGCTTCCAAGGGTGAAAATGGTTCTAAACCTGGTGAAGTTACCAGTCGAATTAATCAGCAAGACCATATTAGACCGCAAGTTTTCTTCCCTAGTATTGTCACATTGAAAGACCCCACTGAGGCTAGCTTCCTTTACGTTTTTAATAATATTTTGCGAACTCGTCATTATGGAGCGCAAACAACCCGTACAGGTCGAGTTAGAAATGAGTTAATTGGTGTTGTATTTGCTGATGGAGAAATTACTAGTAACCTGCGTTGGACTCAGACAATATATGATCAAATGAAATCTAATAATACTATAAACCCTCCCGATCCACTAGATGAAGATAATGTGATTACTGCTGCTAAAGATGCTATTGAGGGGTTAATGGCTGATGAATTTATTGTTCATACAGATTTAATTGGTGATGCTTTTGTATCCCTAATTAATGAAGTCAAAACTTTAACAGGAAGTGAGAAAGGAATTCAGGCAATTTTGCAAAAGGCTGATGCAGAAGCTAAAGATTATGCCAAAAAGCATATCAGCAAGAAAAAAACTGCT
>NZ_DASQZC010000669.1:0-16334 GCF_035638895.1 Nostoc sp.
CCCAAGCGAATACGGTAGAAAGCATCGGCTAAATCGCTCTTACCCTCCAGCCCCCAGGCGGCCACGCGGTCATACTGCGAGAGTAAAACTGTGAACCGTCGTCCTTTGCGTCCCCTTCTAGCGTGACGTTCCAGCCATTCACCCGAACTGGACACCTTGGAAACCAATTCGGGGTATTCTTCAGCGATCATGACTCGTTCTGTACCATCCAAAGCAGCATCACCGCGTTCAGTTCTAGTTTGTAACTGGTTAGTTAAATCCTCCAGATCCTCAGCCATGCCGCGTTCAATGGCGGCCCAATTCTCGCCTTTTCCTATCACCTCAAGCCCTTGCCAGTCGGTCGGTGTGCCTTCGCACTCGTAGACGCGAACCCGTCCCCCCACTGTGTAGGCGAGGTATTGGGCCAGAGTTGATTTGCCGGTTCCCATTTCGCCGATGATCATCACCTGTTTACCCTCAATGGCGGCGATGATATCGGTGATTATTTCCAGTGGTTCATCGACTGGAACGGCTGACGCTTCAATGACTTGGGTCATGGGTGTACCAGCATAGGGGAGAGCATCGTACACTTTGAGCAAGCGTTTAACCCCAGATTCAAAAGAGTCACACAACCAAATGCCGATTTTTAGAGTAGCGCGAGTTGCATTTACAGAGAATAATGACGCTGAAAACATCACTCTCCCTACTCCCCAAGCACAGTAACGCAGTAAGGTTTTACCATCTGGCAAGTGCATCTCAACCCAGGTTGCAGCTGTGGCAGTCCTGGGGGGAGTAGCAACTTTGATATCAATTAGGTCATTTCCCATACTGCACCTCAATTTTCAAGTAAAAAGGGTGTTGGGTTTGCAATGAACAAAGTGCAATGATGCCGATGATTATCGCTCCTAGGGTGAGGATGAGAATATAAATTTGGTTCATTCCTTGCCCCCCTGCTCCCTTTCTCTGAGTGCCTTCCAAGTTTCGGGGTAGGAATTACTTTCCATGCGCCGAATGGACTCTTGTACCTCTGGCGGCTCTAACTTGAGCAATTCATTGATTGCGATCGCAGCTTCTAGCCACGGACTACGCTCTTGAGTCATCCCCCAATCCTCCGGTACATGAACGTGTTAGTTGATGAACCCTCGCGGGCCACCAAATCGGATTCTGGCGTGTCGGCGATGATGTCAGCCCAGCCGGTTTTGTCGTTGTGGCGGATGTTCTTTTCTGTGATCGCTCCCAGCCCAGGACGCGCTTTTTCAAATTCGTCAACTACTTTTTGTTCTTTAGGTGTTAGTGGTTGGTCGTTAGTCATGGTAAGTTTTGGTTAGGTAGGGACATTTGTCTCTCAAAACAAGCTCCTTTGTCACGACTGGGGCTTGTTTTGTGTTGGGTGATTGGACAGCGAAACTCGAAAACATCGGCCGCCGCCAACCATCATCACCTCACGATCCGCAAGGCGAACGGCTTTGCTGCGGCTGGCTTTCATCATCGGAAATGAACCATCTGGTGAAAGACTGAACATTTCGTAATTCTTCAAGGAATCCCATTCGACGGCTGTTCTGTCAGCCAGTGCCGAATACTCAACTTGATTCATGTCTGCGGCCGAGGCTGCACTGGGTAAAGACGGCAAGGGTCGTCTTGTTGCTCTGTCTCTTTTAGGCTTATCTTCGGTCTTTGGTGCTGCTTTAGTGCCATTACTAGTGGCTTCTAGTGCTTCCATAGTCATTGCATAAAGGTGTTATGCACGGACTTAAGTCTGTGCATAGTGGGGTTATAGTCCCGCTTTTGCGGCACTTAAATAGGTCTTAAGTGCCGCTATGCACGGGGTTTACTACTGCGATCGCAGTACTGTAATTTTGGTAAAAAGCTTGTCATCACTGGGCTTGAGCGTTTTTGAGTCGGTGTTTACCTCCGTTAATTTTGGGTTTTGAGTCAGTTTTAGGGTGTTTCCGCGCCGGGGCACGCTTGGCAATGACGCGGGTGCTTGCTCCATACTTGCCACGCAAAGGTTTAGGCGTGGGGGAGCGAGATCACAGCAGATTTACAGCTGAATGAGACACTAGCAAAAGGCAGGCTTATTAGCTAACCGCCAGGTCAAACTCTGTGGGCCTGCCCTTTTTATTACTCTCTAACTAGCACTTTAGTGCAAGGCAGTTTCTCTGTCAAGCACTAAAGCGCTAGCACTATGGTGCTATCATGAACTCAGAATTAGAAAACGAACCGCCAACATTGAAGACACTTCGAGAAAGTGCTGATTTGACTCAACCGCAGTTAAGCCAGCGATTGGGTGTAGGTATTCGCATTATTGGCGATTGGGAGAGTGGAAGAAAAATGCCACGTTTCGACAATGCAATTGCTTTGGCTCGTGAACTAGGTGCTTCCCTCAAAGAATTAGCTAGATCGATGCGTATGGATGTCAGTTCTATCGCTGACGATGGTATATCGCTTGCTCAATTAAAGACTTTATGCCGAGAACTAAATATCACGGAGGTAAATGATCTACCTGATGACTGGAGACAGCTTAAGCGTCCACGCCCTAGCTACGACAAACGACAAATGACTGATGAAGAATAATTAAAACAAAAAAGCCACCCAGATTCGTAAGGTCGGTGGTGGCTTTTTGCAAATTAACTAATAGAGATTAGCTAATAGTATTATGCCAGAAAACTCATTAAAAAATTCACTTCCGTGGACGGAATCACACGATACATTCTGTTATCAACATCATATTCCACCCGCCGCGAAAATCCTTTGGCAGTGGTTAATGAGGCAAGGGCAAATTGCCAGCGAGATAGAACCAGATTTATCAGAATTTAATGCCTGGGTAGCCAAGACTAGAGGTAAACCTTATGCTCACAATTACCTCAAAAAGATATTTGAAATACTGGTATCATGCCGCGTCCTGCAAGTAATTAAACAATATTCTTGGAAGATAACCAAGTTACTTGTAAGACCATTGTCATGGTTAAATCCACCCAAAAAGCCGCGAGAAAAAAAGTTATATAACCATAACTATAGTTACGATTTACCCCCCTCAAATGCTACTAATGCCGAAGAGGGGTTAAACAGCAGCAGCAATAGTATTACTCCTACAACGGCCGAATTTGAGGAGTTAGAAAGGCAACACGAAATACTTACAGCTTGTGCTGAGTACGAAATATACTTTAACCCAAATAAACGAACTACTAGAAACCTGCTTGAGTTTGATATTGAAGATGTCCGATTAGCTCTTAAGCACTTTGTTAAACGTGGTGGACATCAAGCAATTAACAATTCTCAAGGATGGTTAATCAACTGCTTGCGTAACTGTTACTGGCAAGATGAAACCTTTGGTTTGTCAGGATTTATTGAAACTTTAAAATCTTGGTTCCCCAGCAACCTCCCAAGGGATTACTAGGGAATAACTGCATAAAAAAACTGCCCTCAGAGGAGAGCAGCCAACATTAAAACCAGTTTGATTATGGAACAACCTACGCTGTTTAATTTAGAAGCTTTTACCAAGGCTCAAGACACTCCCGTTTACGTTTACGATCCATTTTGGGATGAACCCACCCTTCAAAATAGTCATAGTGTTGGGGGGCAAATCTCAGAGTCTGACTTTCAGTACAAAAGTGTTGGGGAGCAAGTTGCAACTGATACTCAAAAATCTGCCCCCCAACACGATACCCACTGGATAGAGAAATACTGGGTAGAAAGGTCTAGTAATAAATATTGGTATTTTCGGTACTGTTGGATGACGGGCAGGAAGATTAACCGGCTTTACCTGGGTAGTGTGGATAGTGTCATTGCCAAGCGTAAAAAGGCAGATGTGGAAACTGCGATCGCAGATGGTAAGCTTCCATGTGAAATTGAGAACTTAATCCGAGGCTGGAAGAATGAATCGCCCACCATGCCCAAGATGCAACTATTCAACACTAATCTTTAAAAACGGTAGTTATAAATTATCTGACAACACCGTTGTGCAAAGGTGGTTTTGTCAAAGATGCCGCAAAGGCTTCAGTCCTGCAACACTTCTGGAGACTCCCGCAGTAAATCTTGAAGCTTCCGCAGCTCATCCCAGGTACGAGCGGTAATGTCTGGTTTTGCACTCATCTGTGTAGAGCGATAATTCTTGGTTCTCCAAGCGATGTAGCGGTCAATTATCTGCAAAAAATCCCCTGAATCGGGGATGGTATGACCTTGATCGTTTATCAGTTTGGAATCAACAGCCCTAGCGTAAACCGAAATGTTGTCTTTGAGCGCGATCGGTACGCGAATTGAGGTCGTCTCCCCACTTTGCCAAGTGCTACCTGACTCCCAAGTTGTACTAGTCCGTCCCATGTTTAACTTCAATTGCCGTGTAACAGGGCAATAGTACCACTCCTCACTCCCCACTCCCCAATGACAAATGACTAATTACCAATAAAAAGCGATCGCCCTTTATCCGATTAGTGCGATCGCAAATAGTTGCTTTGAAATTTTAGATTTTCAGTTTATTCGCTTGTTTCATGTTTTGTCATAGGTTAGGGTAAACCCGATCAACTTCATCCCACGCCTGACTAGCTAGATTCTCCAGCGCCATAGCCAAATACAAGGGATGGTCGTATTCCCCCTGTTGCAAGCGCTCGAAGAAAATCTCGATTTGGAGGAATAGGAGATTGGGGTTCATAGAGTTGCGATCGCGCCGCGCCGCTCGTCCATTTCAATTTCAAAATAAGGATCAAGTCCTTTGTTGTCGCGGTGTCCAGTGAAAGTGCGAATGATTTCTTTAGCAATTCCCGCCCGCCGCAATTTGTTAACCATGCTCCTCCTGGTGCTATGCGTCGAAATTCCCTTAGCCTCAAATCCTGCGTTATCAGATGCCCGCATGAAAATGTTATAGGCATTCTTCCAGCAAATTGGCTTAGTTCCACATCTTGAGGGGAATAACCACTCGCTATCCGTTTCTGGTTGGTATCGCTCTAAGGATTCCTTCAAAATTTGATGCACTGGAATTTCGGTTGTTTCAGATGATCCGTCTGGCCTGTGTTTTCTGATAATCGCCGGGAAAATGATGTCTTGCTTGGGCCGGCCAGTGCGATGATCGTAAACATCACTCACCTTGAGTTGAACCAAAGCCCCCCACCTTTCACCGGTAAACCACGCCAGGTCTAAAAGCAATCTGTACTTTTCAGTTCTGATCTGCCGGCGAATTTTGGAGTATTCACCATCAGTCAGTACCGCCGCTTTTCCCTTTCTGTTACTCTTTGGCATAGATATAAATAAATTTCGTATGTTCCGCTTTTACCTAAATCAGAGGTGAAAGCGGAATTATCTAAATATCCACTATTAGTAAATATTGGCTCAATCCTAATACTGGCAAAGGATACACGGCATCCGTAAATGTTCCACTTCTACATAAAACTGGAACATTTACGATTTTTTCAATAAGCCATACAACGGACTTATTCACACTCAAAAAATCCGCTTTCATGGCAGAACCAACCCTTTTAGAAGTATTCGGCGCAAACGCTACTCAAACTTCCACTGATTTAGTGATCAAGAAAAGCGACTTAGTAGCAGTAGGGTTTACCCCCAGCGCGAATAATACGGCTGAATCGCTAATCATAGCTATTGTGCTGAAATTCAAATCAGTCCTGACTGACGCTGCACGAGACACAAATATTGATCAATCCGTTACAGTTACAGACGGGTTTAGTCCGAGCATTACAACTCGCAATAATGCTATTTACCTCAGAAACACCATTTCTGTAGAAGTGGATAAAATTCTCACTGGGGCAGACGTAATAGATCCAGATGATTATTAATCATGCAAGCGCTAACACTACAAGAATTATTTGGTGTTAATGCTAGTCAAACTGCTATTGAATTAGTGATTAAAAAATCTGATTTGGTAGCGGTGGGACTGACTATCACAGCAAATAATCGCGCTGAACAATTAGTCGTAGCAATCTTGTTACAAGCACTAAGCGCTTTTGAAGGATATCTAACAGATGAAAATCAGAATATCATCACTGACGAAAACAACACCCCAACCGGATACGACAACCGTCAGTTGTATGAGCTTTTAGAAATATTTCGTTGGGATGCTTACGCCAAGGAAAGAAATGGCAACGTTTATTTAACAGAGACAATCGTAATTAATTCTTATGCTCAAACAAATTAAGGATTTCCCGAATAAGACAACATCTCTTGATTCTGATTTTTTAATAATGCAAAATCCTATAACTAACGAGACTTATAAGATTACAAAAGCTAATTTATTCAGTGCAAGTACTGTTAATAGCAAAATATGTACTTTCTTGAATAACGGAGATCCAAATGGTGTACTTTATTGGCTAGGAACACAAAAAGGTTTAGCTGCTTGGAATAATCCTATTGCAGCAGGATACTTAGCAGTCACAATGTCAAGCATATTCAATGGTAATGTGGCTACTTTTGGCAATGTATCACTACTAGGAAATCGAGTTGCAGAAAGCGGAGTGGCAACAGCTAATATTGCTAATCAATCAGTAAGATTCGATTTAAATTCTCAGAAGTTAATTTGTAATGCTTACTCTATTCGAGGCAGAAATAGTAATACTAATGAAATTAGAAACTGGAAGCTTCAAGCTTCTAATGATTCCTCTACATGGGTAGATATCGATAGCGTTGCTAATACGAGCCTTGCAAATTCTACTTGGTATAGCAAAAGCATTAGTGGACAAACTATAGCATATAGATTTTTTAGAATACTCTCTACTGGAGTTGATAGCGGCGGAGCTAATATTTTAGCTTTTGATGAATTTGAAATTTACGGAACATTGCAAGGTTAATTATAAATAGTATTTGGCTATGAGCTACTGTCAAGTTGGTGAGATTGCAACTGTTGATTATACTTTTGGCGATGGTTCTAAAGGAAGATTTATCTCAGAAGACTCTCCAATTATTGTGGAAACATCATCATCAGAATCATCAAACACATACAATTATTACGATCCTAATTTACCAGGGAATCGAACAGTCAAAGGTACATCATACACAACTGAATTTAGATCAGAATGTCAACAAGGGCAAACGGCAATAAAAATATATAATAATGGCGAACTAATTACGCTCTCTTGCTTTTTGGCGGGCAGCTTGACAACACAATTAGGTGAGATTCAAGGATGTAGTTTAAAAGTTAATACTGTATCTGGTGTTAATCTTTTTACTGTTAATGGCAAATGCCCTGTAAATTTCACTGTCGGTTGTGGCGATAATTGCCCTGAAGGTAGTCACAAATGCACACATAATAAATACCCAGGATATTGCTGTGTGCCGTGTAAAGAAGTTGGCGATCGCCTGAAAAATATGGCGAACAAGGTAGGGCGATAATGGCAGAAGTCTGTAGGGATATTGACCAAGGACTAGACGCTTTAAATCGTAAAATCGATGAATTAAATAAGCGATTACGTGAGCTAGAACAAAAGCAAAAACAATGTTGTGATAACAATGATAACAATGATAACAATAATAGTAACAACCTAGAAAAGCGCGTAAAAGAATTAGAAAAAACTTCAGACCTACTCAAAAAAAGCACTGTTGAGACTTTAAATAATTTTGCTGATATTGAAAATACAAGCCGAGAGTTTACCGAGGCTTTTCAAGGTTTATACGAGATGGTAACGCCTGTAATAGAGACAGTTTCAGCCCTTGCGGAATTTATGGGAGGTGATTAATAATGCCTACATGGAATGGAACGCCTTTACCAACTTCGCCCACTCCTAAAATCCCTAATTCAATTCCTCAAAATTTTAATTGGGATACCTTTAAAGCTGATCCAAAAGGGACTTTTAATAAATTCAAAGGAGCTAGAGAAGTCCATCGACTCAATTGGAAAGGATACCGCACGGCTACCGCTAGTACTAAAAAAATTATTATCTCATCTCCTAGTAAAAAATTTATTGCCGAAGCCGGTAAGCGAATTAGGCAATTAAAAAAGGTTGCTGATACTACAAAAAAAGCAGCTGATACTGCCACCAAAGTAAATGATGCCCTCTTAAAAAAATCTCCCGGCAAGAATTCTTTAGATAAAGCAAACCGGGCCGGGGTAATTCTGGGAATTTTGGTAGCTATTGGGGTGGTTGCTTTACTCAAGCTTCAAGAATTTACTACAGGTAGAATATTTGATGATCTTTTGCGAACTCAAATTGATTTATCAACGACTCATACCATAGCCACTAATAATACTCTAAAACTAAAAACACTTAACACTAGAATACAGAAATTTGAAAGGGAACTAGATGTTAATGCTAAAGATTATTACCGACTCAATAAACAACAAGAGACTCTTGGTAAAAATATAGTAGATGCTAAAAAACAAGCCAATGATGCCCTCTATGAAACACGCCAAGGCAGGACTATTGTCGAGGGCAAGATAGCAGAAGCGAAAAAACAAGCCAATGATGCCCTCTATGAAACTCGCCAAAATAAATCTTCAATTGAAAATAAAATAACTGAACAACGCACAAGTCTTGAAGCGAAGATTCAACAAGTTAACACCCAAATTGCAAAATTCGCCAGTGGAGTTTCAGACAATTTTCAAAAAGGTATTAACTCGACAATTTCAAAAATACAATCTGACATCGCCACAACACGAGCTAAAGTTGATGCAATTAAGTCCCCAACCCCGATAAATACATCAGAAATTAATGCTAATGCTGTAGCCGCTGCAAGGGCAATTGTTAATCCCTTGCAATCTCAAATAGGAATTCTAGCAAATCAAACAAATGCCGCGACAACGCTAGCGGGGACAGCAATTAACGGTGTTAGTAATCTGGCTCAAGGGGTATTAGGTGCAAATAACACAGCAAGTCTTGCTCTTAGTCGTGCTAATACGGCTCAAGCAACTGGCGAGAATGCTCAACGACAAGCAGAAAGCACTAAGACTTATGTGGATAGAGTATTAGTTCCACGCATTGAAGCAACAGTTACCCAAAGTACAGGAGTAACTGCCGAAATGGCGAAATTAGAAGCTGAAACCCAAAATACTAGAATTTATGTAGATAGGGTATTAGTTCCACGCATTGAAGCAACAGTTACCCAAAGCACGGGAGTAAAAGCAGAGGTTGCCCAAATAAAAGCAGAAATTGCGGACATAAAAAAACAAGAGATTCCTGAGTTATCAGGCGAAATAAAAAGAGTTCAGATTCAAATATCTGAAGTAAATACAAAATTAAAAGAACAAGAAAAAGTGAATGACCAAGCTTTACCCAAACTCGACCAAATACTCGGAATTCTCCCTTTAATCCCGGCGCGGGCGGCTAATGCAATCAGGCCTGATATTCCGACAATTCCACAGATAGAGCAAGCAGCCGCTACGGGGACTTGCAGAACCACCCAGCCGGGTGGCTGTATGAATAAAGCCTTAAAAGACAATGCAGCCGACATTACCAATAACAACAACACCAATGCAGCCAACATTTTAGATGCTGTAAACACTGGCGCGAATGCTGCACTATTAGCAGGGCAAGAGACAATATTAGCAAGGTTAGGCGCTCAACTCCCTGGTGGAATTGGCGGGAAGCTATCAAGGTTCGCGGATTGGATGCACTTAGATAGAGTGTTAAATATTATGATACTTGGCGCTACTAGCCATAATGCATTAATGTTGTCCAATGACATCGGACAAACATTTGTTGGAATTATCAACAATGTATTACAGTTAATTGGATTAAAAAAAGAAAATGGAGACTCTTTTGATATTGGTTCTGTTATTAGTGGTTCCATTGAAAATCTAATTAAGGGGGCAATTGGAGCCGAGAACTATACAAATCTAACAACAGCTTGGGCTAAAGCTAATCGTATTTATCAAGCTTCAATTAATATATTGAATGTTTTTCAAGGGCTATCTTCGGCAATACTTACTGGGCTAGAAATGACAGCCGGAAAGGTCGCTAAAATCGGAAATGCACTTCGCAAGTCTGGCGAAGTTTTAGAAAGTGCCTATGGCTGGATGAATCCACAACCAAAATTTAATCGCGTTACTCAAACATTAGAAAATTTACAGCAAGGAGCATCGACCATACAAATGGTGACGCAAGCACCATTAGATATCATCAATGCCACCACAGAATTAACAACAGCTACCACCGAATTAGCTAACGCAATTAAGCAAGATGATAACGAAGCCAATAAAGGCAAAGAATCGCCAGAGCCAGACAAGCTTAAGGCAGATCAAGCAGCAGCTAAATTGGCAAGTGCTGGCTTAGAAATACTGGATTTGGATTTGGAGGCAGACGCATAATTATGCCTTTACCAGATAACTTTAATGAATGGGAATTTCTACAAGATACGGTAAGGCGCTGGCACAATAAAGCAGTTAGTCAATGGTTCAAGAATCAAACTATAGATGATATCTCTACACCAAAAGCAGCATTGCGCCATGCTTGCACAATGAAGGATGGTGATACCGCCACAATGACCATGATGAGATTGTGGTTATTTGAAGTTACGGCTGGTCATGCTCAATCTTTACAAGCTCCTATTTATGGAATTCCTGTCGCTGATTATCAGCGTGATGTCAGCTTTAAGCCACAGGTTAAGCTGTACTTTCGTGAGCGATATACCAATCTCACAGATCGGACTGCACCAGGACGCGGCGAAATTTGCTTCCGACTAATGAATGAATCAGCCCAAACTTACACCCGCGCTAAAGCTGAAGAAATGGCGAGAGACATTAAACGCGAATTTGCAAATCCGATATTTGTTTGGGAAAAAGGCATACATTACTACTACTACCGTGACTTAGAAAGGGGGTATGATTTACGGCTTCTGGTGAAATCAAAAACTGAGGGTGAGAGGGTGGCCCGTGCAGTAGTTGGAATTCAGGCTCACCCATTTGAAAGTAACTCGGTGGACTTTATGGACACCGATAGACTTTACCCCAGCAATCCGGGGACTCAACTAGTTTACGGTCGCCAAGTCAAGAAGCCTGTTAAACGTCCTGTCGTAGATGTTCGGTTCAGGCACGCCCAGTTATTTTTAAATGGGCGGCAGAGCGTTATTAATTTGGTATCAACTCCAGAAAGCGCATTGCGATCGGTGATTGAAAGGGTGAATGCTGCGTAGTTTTTTCGCGGAAACAAGTATACTAATTGACACGAATTCTAACCGCTCTTGTCGATGCTATACCGGATGTATAAAGCGCAACCGAGTATTGTACAGCAATGGCCAAACGATTTAACAATTTAGATGCAGCATTAAAATACCTTCGCCCAGCATCCGCCGCAGATGATGGAGTAGTTCCAGATGCGCCGGCAGGCACTCCGTTGAAGAAATACCAAGATTGGAAAGCCGGAAAAGTTGATATTGACTATCCACGCGCTGCATCATCTAATCCTGGAAAAATTGTCAAAATATCCATAAAACCTTTTGCGCTTCCCGCAGCATCAACAGATGAATATGTAACTACCATCTCCAATAGAGCGCAAGGACAGTACGCTTTATTTGGATTAACTGCGGCAGCGTTAGGCATAGAGGTTGTAGATAATACCGATATTAGGGCTATTGGATTTAAACCGGCTAAAGCTTCTTGTCGGAATGTCACCGGAACTGTAGCAAGCACCGTAACCAGCAAATTAACGGGTATACCTTATAAAACTAAAGCTGATGCGGCTTATGTTTTTCCGTTTGGCGCAATTACAGCACAGCCATCTTATAGCGACCAAAAAGCGGCTATTTTGGCGCTTGTTACTGCCTCTGGTGAAGCTAAAACTGTATCCTTCGTCCCTGAAAAATTCTAATGATTTTAGACTTGATTAAGTGCGAAATTTTTCTAACTCCTCAAGTCTCCCAAGAAGAAATAAGCAATTTAATCAAACGGGAGGAAATCACCTCATTAGCTAACACTCGATTTGCTAAAGGTGAAATTTCCTTCCAGGATTATCTTGATTGCTTGGAAGTTGCGGGAGTTTGTATTGATGAATATCTACCAATCGTAAATGCTAATTGTCAATTAGCAGGTTTTTAAAATGGGGAGAGTAGTAGAATTTAATGCCGCCAATTGGCAACAATTAATTAATTATTCTGCTGCGGCTGTAATCATGAGTGAGAATGTTTATATTCCACTCACTCCCCTTGAATCATCTACTTTTCTGGAGAATCATATCATTGCTGTTTACATTACAACGACCGTACCCGCCGGTAGAATTTGGAATTTTGGCGGGACGGTCGAACAGCGATTTGTTTCTGGGCTGACTGTAGGAGGTAATGCAGATGCGGCTGGAATTGTCGGAAAAATTTGGCTCAACAAAATAACTACAATTTTATTTCCTAAGATATCAGCTACTTATTCTCTAAAATTTTATTTTCCGAAGTGGTTTAAGGATGTTCAGGTTCAGTGTTGGGAATACACGGGAGTTGATGATACAAACGAGAATATCTTACTAGCTCAAGAGTTTGGGAATATTAATTTTAAGTTAGACCAACTACTCAGTAGTTGAAATAAATGAAAATTGTTATTTTAAATGAATACTACAAAGTCAGAAATAGCTGTTACTAATTCTAGTCCAGGAGTAACACTAACTCTAGAATCCACTGGCATCTTTTTAGGGATTCTCGTTAGCGTTTCTGTTCTTACTGGTGTAGCTGTTACCGTCATCAGTAAAATGAATCGAATTACAAACTCGATTACTCAAATTGAAAAAACTCTTGAAGAACAAGTAAGAAATGCTGAAAAAATTCGTGAGATTGATAGAGCCTTGGCTTTACATATTCAAGAATATGTAAATCGGAAGGATGTCATTCAAATGCTTCTGGGACAGCTAAACGAGAAGATTGATCATAAGTTCAAGAGGGTGCTATTTTACACTAGGGATATTCAGCGATTTCTTCAGCGCGATACTGATTTTAATATCCGTGAGTATGAGGAAACGACTCAGCCGGAGGAATAACTTACTGGGGATTCAGGGTAACTGAAACTTTAAGTCAAGAAATTTTACACAATTCAGTGAACAGCAGGTTTACTACTTTACTCATAAGTTTTCCTTGTATGTGCTTGCCTGCTAGCAGTTTTTCACCCTGAATAGTGACGTTAGCCTTGAGTGAGTCACGGTAGTCAATCAATTCTTTGGTCAGATCGTTTTTTGGCAAACTTCCGGTTTCCACGCCGGTTAAAACGTACTGCCATAAGCTGATTCGGCATAAGGATGAGCCGCTAGCTTTTTCTATAAGCCCATCCCCCGACTGCTCTAAAACAGTACCCATGCCTAACCTCATTTTGAAAGTGTCACGGCTGCGGTTGCGTTTAATTCGTTTAGTTTCGCCAGCTAATCGCCGGACAGTGGTTTGTCCGTTTTGGCGATCGCGCTCAGTTTTCTTAACCTCTCGCACTTCGTACTCAATCACGGGTTTACCGTTGACACCCAAGAACGACTCAAACGGATAAATCCTGGTGAGTAAACGCGATCGCACTCTCAACCCAAAACCGAACTTATCAAATACCATTGTGTAAGGCTTGAATTCAGTCAGAGAAAGCATTTCAGTAATTCTTGCTTCTAAGCGTTGCTCATAAAGTGAGATATCGCACATCCAGCCGGCGTGTAATTCTAGGATTGGGTCAATCTTAATTCCATAGTCCTGGGCAATGGAAATTTTGTAGCGATTGTCCATTCGGGTTTTCCCGGCGGGAGAAATTTCGGGACTACCTGCAAGCCACCCCCAGAGTGGTGGTACAAATCCTGCCTTGCTAGATGCGCTCTTGGCGTGGGCGACTTCTGGGAACTGCCAAGCCAGAAGTTGTCTAGCGTAATTCACGATTGGGGACTGTACCCGGTTGAGATGTTCAAGTTGCTGACAGAGGTCGCGTAACTCATCGATGGGTTCTGGGCGGTGCATGAGGAAATACTTCAGATTTAACTCCCCAGTTTCCAACCGATGATCCAGATCCTGACCGTAAGCGGCCATTGCTAAAGCATCAGCCGGATCGCTTTTATTCGGCAGGTTTTTACCTCCGCGATAACGCCGCAATTCAACATGTCCTACCCAGAGGATTTTGATTTCTAACTTATTGAGAATGGATGCCCACAGTTTTGAATAGTGGTTTCCTGTTGGCTCTAAGATTGCGTAATCTGGCTTGATTTCTGCTAGGTAATGGGCAAAATCAAAAGCTGATTTTTGTTTCTTCTTAGCATCAGGATTGGAGTAAAAAGCCGGATATAAAGTAGATGCTTTATTTCTTGTTTTATTCCAATATGCTTGCAATCCACCCTTGGGGTATTGTGTTAAAATATGAGTTGTGATGCTTGATTTACTAACATCAATTCCCAAAATTGTTAATTCTGTTTTCATGGTTCTGCGAGATATGAGTGATGGTTTTAGGGACTGGCATCCCTTGAATATCCCGAACTTAATAGCGCACGAATCACCCTAACGCCCCACACTTGAGGGGCGCGATTCAGGAGTAAACGCATTCGGGGAATTAATTAGAGAAAAGCCGCGCATGAAGATAAGAACGCCACAATTCAGTGGTGCAATTCACTCTGAACGCTGCATTTTCTCTGATTAACTTGCTGATTGCTTTGGACACAATCCGCGACGGTGGAATCAACCACCGTTTCGGCTACTGTGTCAGGTAGCCATCATCAGGCGGTTATTCGTCATCATCAGATAATTCAATCGGGATTCGCGTGTCTTCTAGAAGGCTAGTCAAGTCAAATAAATCTTCATTAATAGACTTATCTGATTCATCCGTTGCTAATTCAAGTTCACTGATGTCTTGAATCAATTTGTTTAACTCGGCTCTAGCTTTGAGTAGTCTGTGGTAAGTAAGGTAGTAATCCCAAGATGGATCTGGTTGTGGAATATTTAAATATTCTTCGTTATTCATAAACCTCATCGTCCTCAAATTCGTCATCATATCCAACTAATGAATATGAGTTTTCTGGGTCAATAATGTTAAGAACATCAGTCATTGCGTGTCCCGTGAGAACATCCATTACTGAGTAGTTACCAGCAGCCATCGCACTTTCAATTTGCCTCATTTTGAAAGCTTGCTCCAGTTCTGGAGTTCTAAGACGCGGATCAACGTCATCAATGGAGTTAATTGGCGGTGGCTGCTCGTTACCTTCAATCCAGCGTTCGTGCTGGCTGTTGTAAAAATTAGCCCAAGCTTTTTGCGCTTGTTTTGATGGTGATTGGGGTGCAGTTTCAAAAAAATCAGCGAGTTCCTTTGACCTTTGGAACCCTTCAGCATCACATTTCATCGCCTCAACCCACCCATCAGCCATGCCAAAGCCACCAAGGGATGCAGCCTCAGCTTGAACTTCAATGAGTGAAGCCCCGCGACGTTGTGCAATAAGTCTTGCGATCGCGTTTGTTTGAATGGATGATAGACGCTCTATATCTATAATCCAGAGTGGAACCTGTTTGCCATCCGGTGCAGTAACTCGCTCCAGGGGGAACGGATCGCGGACGGGTATCTTATTTTCTGGGAATAGGTCTAAAACTGATTCGTAAGGATTACCGGGTTTGAGTTTTACCCAAGTGTCATGTTTGGTCATCTAACTTCCTTGCTTAAAAAGGATTATTTTCTGGCCCTGCTGGCTTGTCTTCTGTGGTTACAGACTCCGGTGGGCACGGGTAAAGTTGATTTTGCACCAAAGTACGAAGTTGTTTACTAACTTCATCCGGCTCATCGAATTGGTCTAAAACTGCGGTAACTTCCATTGTTTCGCTTTGGTAATTCCCTAAGTTTTTAACCCGCTTATAAGTAATGGTTTCGATTTTCATATTTGTGTGCTATTAAATACTTGTTTGAATCGATTTTCAAATTGCGATCGGACTCCTCCTGCCGCGATCGCATTTGAAATTATCCCCCGAACTGCCTCCTCAGTCGCTCCAAGAGCGCTGCACCCTCCCCATAGCGCTTGCCAGTGAAGCCAAGGACTTCCGTCACGATCGCACTATCACTTTTCCCCGAACCTACGCGCCCAATTAGCCGCCAAAGTACCCGGTCATTTTCCGAACAATTTTCTTCTAAATCCGCTCCTGGAGCGGGTTTTAGGTCATTTTCAGGCGGTTTTTCGGCGTGGATCGCGTTGTTGGCAGATGGTTGGACTATGGTCGAACCACCGCGAACTGTTGCGGCTTTCATCTCCCTGTATGGCGGGAGTTTTAAGGGCTGATCGTCAAGTAAACAGTGTGACTGGTCAGCTTTTAACCAGTTGATAAGCTGTTCATTTTTCAACGATTTGGCGTGGGCGATAGCCTTTTTACCCAAGCGAATACGGTAGAAAGCATCGGCTAAATCGCTCTTACCCTCCAGCCCCCAGGCGGCCACGCGGTCATACTGCGAGAGTAAAACTGTGAACCGTCGTCCTTTGCGTCCCCTTCTAGCGTGACGTTCCAGCCATTCA
>NZ_DASQZC010000670.1:0-8726 GCF_035638895.1 Nostoc sp.
GCTACCCGTAAAAGATTGGGTAAAACGTTATCACTAAATTCCTGCATAATTAAATCACCGTCATTTTCTGATTTAATTGCCTCTTGCAGTAACTTGAGGGTTAAGAGTTCTGCTGTTTGTGTTTCGACTTTTAGATTAGATGTTTCTTGAAAGTCAGAATCATCTCCAGACATCCAATCATCATCTGATAGTTCGGCGGTTGAATCATTTTCTGTTTCTGCTTCTAAGAGTGATAGTTGTTGATATTCATCTAATTTTTTACTTTTTTTAGCCATCTTCTTTATTAAATAAAATTAAATAAGATTTGATTTTTCCAGCATTATCGCTAATCGTCAAGATTCATTCAAATCCTTCTAGCAATCTAGCAACTTGTTCTGGATCTGGAAGTTGATTTTTTAATTCTTGTGGTACTTTAGAAACTATTTGATAAGTTGCAACACCAATTGGTTTATTAGATTCCTTTAGTGCATATTCAACAATAGTTCTCTGTTTGGATTTACAAAGAATAATGCCAATAGAAGGATTTTCATCTGGTAGCTTTACCGTGTTATCTAAAACAGCTAAATAAAACTGCATTTTGCCAACATATTCCGGTAAAAACTTACCAATTTTTAATTCTATTGCCACCAAACACTTTAAACGGCGATGATATAATAGGATATCTATAAAATATTCTTCATCATCAACTTCTAAACGATATTGGCTACCAATAAAGGCAAATATTCCACCCATTTCTTGTAAGAATGGTTGAACTTTTGCTAAAATAGAATCTTCTAGCTGTCGTTCGCTGTGTTCATCTGCTAATTCCAAAAAATCAAAAGTATATTCATCTTTAACTGCTAGCTTTAAGTGGTTACGTATCTCTGCTGAAATACTTTGATCAAAATTAGTTTGATTAAGCAGAGTTTTTTCATAAGTTTGATTTTCAATTTGGTGAATTAAAACGTTTTTTGTCCAGCCAAACTTCCGAGTCATTCTAATGTAAAATTCTCGTTCTAAGTCATCTTTACATTTTTCTAAAATGACCAAATTGTGAGTCCATCCAATTTCTGCAACCATTGGTTGCAGTTTTTCCTTTTGGCTATATGTGACGTAAAAATTCCGCATATTCCAGATATTTCGAGCAGAAAACCCACTAATACCAGGAAACTCTGCTTGTAAGTCTTTTGCTAGCTGTTCTACTACTGATTTACCCCAACTAGCATCCTGTTGTTTGATAACAATCATCTGCCCAATATCCCAATACAGGCTAATCATTTCCCGATTAACTGCCTTTAATGCTTCGTACTGGGCTGAACGAATCCGTTGTTGTACTTCCATAAGTAGATGTGTGTAATCGTCAGAAATAGAATTACTCATAATAAAAATATTTCAATCTCTCCAATAAGAATCCTTCTTTTCTTCTAGTTCCTGATTTCTGCCAATTAGATACTCGAATTGACCAATTTTTCTGAAGAACAATTCCATTGATTCCTCAATTTCTTCAATTTGACGGTCATGGTCTGAGAGTCGGTTGTCTTGAATGAGATTGTGCTGCTGCTGCGCTTTAATGCGATCAATCAGATCATTGATGGCATAACGGAGTTGGTCTAAGGGGTCAGAGTTTTGGCTTTGCATCTAAGTGTTTCCTGGTTTAAAGGATTACTTTAGAGCCTAGCATACTATTTTTTGTTAGACTATTGATTTTTACCGTTAAAGCACTCTCTGGCAGAATATCTGTGAATAATGATTCTGTAACTAGAAGTAAATTCGACTGCAAATGCCTCTTTCGTGCTATCTTATAGTGGTGGGGTCTTCAAATAATCCCTTCTTAGGGATTGAAACACAGACTCATAATTCACTGATACTGAACCCACCCCTGCTGACAAAGCAGCGAATCCCTATTAGGGATCTCAACATGGCGTTATCCATATCTCATCCCCTTTACTCTTAAACCAATGTGTCAAGGTATCTAGCAATAGTGCAGACTGCCCGAAGGCAATGCAGTATGGTGGTGTATTATCTAAAACACTATATTGGTCACTAATTGGGTAAATCTGAAAGTGCATTGGCAATTGTCCTTGCTGACGTACTCTCTCTAAGGGAAAAGGCAGCAGATAACTAACTAATGCCTGTTTCTTCAATTGCTTGTTAATTTCACTAATCCAATAGTTTGCAGGTTGCCAAATCTGAATACCTAACAATACCTGTACATCCCAAGTATCAGCAAAAGGTTTCAAGTCCCCAGGATAAGTAAATTTCCAATCTAGTCTTTCTTCTCGATAGTTAAGTAATTTCATAAATCCTAAACAGTTTTTAAATCTGCCTTTGGGAATAGTTGTATCTGTGCGTTCTGCTGTCGCTTGTCGCAGTCGTTCAAATTCTGTCCCCTTCATCGGTTCAATTTCTAAGTTGCTGAGAATTCCTGGTAAATCGTAGGTTTTGAACTTATCAGCCTCATTTTTCTCTGTAGTGTCGTAAATTCCGCACAGTAAAGGGCTTTTCCCCCGAAAACTCACAGCCTCCTCTAAAATAGGATTTCCCTTATCTGTTCGTGAAAGTTCGTGCCATTTTTCTTCCCATTCTTTACTACGGAAAAAGGCTGCTTTAAGACTGGCTTTTCTTTTGTCAGTGCTGAAAACTATCTCACAATCTTTCTTTAGTGCTTCCTGACTACCTGCTGCATATTGCTCTTTAATATTAGGATGTCCCAACTGTCGAACCAGTCGCATAGATTGAACAACACCCCATTTAAAGTAATAACCTGTAAAATCATTAATTTTGCGGTATTTATCCCTAATTTGATCGTGAAAAAATGGACGTTCATAAACTTCACCTGACTTCAATGGTGCTTCATCCTTCTCATCTTTTTCAAAAAGCCTTTTGACCAAAAATTTAGGGACAAGTGCATAAGCAGTGAAGTTAATAAAATCAATCTGCTGTCCGTCACGTTCATAACCATCATGTCGTCCCAGTCTGCCTAAACGCTGGATAAAATTACCTGCGTCTGCTGATTCAAAAAACAAGAAATTGATTTTGAAATCAACACCCACATCAATAGTGCTAGTTCCCAAAACTAAATCAGCATCTAAGGATTCTTCTTTAGTTTTTTTCCCAGACAAACCAGTATTTTCTTCAACTGTGAAATTATATGGCTGGAGAAAAGATGTAAAAAAATCCTTTGATCGTTTCACAGCAGCAATAGAATTAAGAATAATTGCGCCTTTGCTACCTGGATGATTTTGTAAATGATCTAAAATCAACGCTACATTATCTTTTAACCAAGTTTCAGAAGCTTTAGATGTAGATTCTAAACTGACAAACTGCAATGATATTTCCCCTACAACTTTTCGCCAATATTGGGTTTTTAGATGCTCAGATTCAGTAAGAGTATCAGGAAATTGATATTTATTCTCTTCAAGTGGGTTAATTTCATGACAGCGAAAATCCGCTAATTTAAGCCTCTCAATTAATTGGGTATTTGGGGTAGCAGAAAGAAATAAAAACTTTTTACGCCTGTTAGTGCGACGAATCAAAAGCATTGTGTTAATTACGCTAGCAATTTGTGGCGCTTTGAACACATGAAACTCATCAAAAAGAATAACATTAAAACGCTTATCTATTCTATTCCAGAGTTTATCAGGATTATCTTTATAAAGTAAATATGCCCCATAATGTAGATAGTGAAAAATATCAGTATTGGTGAGCAGAATTTCAGATTGCCCAGCGCGAGTTTCTAAAGCTACTCCCTTTTTCAATTTTTCTTCTTCAGCATAAATTTCTAATTCTTGTCCACTTAACCGATTAACACGCGGTTTATGTTCAGGCTGAAATTTATCAATGTATCCTCTAATTTGTTTTTCTTGATCTCTAGCGAGTTCGTTTGTGGGATATAGCCCTAAAACAGGAGACTGTCTTTGCAAAATATCCAGGTATCCGGCGAGACTTTTACCATCGCCAGTCATCGCAGTGTTGAACACAACATCAATATTTGGATCGCGCAACGCTTCTAAAGTTGCAGCTTGATGCCAAGAAAGGAACCAATCTTTAGGTAATTTCACCCCGTCAGGTGTTAGGACGGTTTGCGAGTAAACAGATTTGAGAGTAATTTTGTATGCTTCCGTCATTTGTCTTTTCCCTCTACTTCAATATCCTGATATTCCTGAATACTTCCTTGTCGAATTATCCATAATTTACCAGTCACATCTGCTGCTTCAAGTCCAGCAATTAGGGTTTCTGCAACTATACGGTAATCTTCAAAAGTAGGACGAGGTGGTAAACGAATAACTATAATTACTGTATAGTTAGAAGGTCGATATTTAAGACGATTGCCAAATCCTCTATCTATCGTTACGAAACATCTATTTTCACTGCGACAAATATCAATTAATTCCTCATCAGGAGTTGAAATTAAACCTTGTTCTCGGACAGTGGCAACATCATGTCCTGCAAGACGCAATAATGTAGCTACTCGCAAACTACCAAGATTTTCATCAAGTTTAATATTCACTTTTTTGATTCCTTTTGTAATCCTAAAGGAATTTCCACATAACTATCTCTTGTCATTTCAGCAGCATAAGCAATACAGGCCAGGATATCTTCTTGTTCCAAACCTGGATATTCTTCCAAAACTGTCTCTATTTTTTCTCCACTTGCAAGAAGATCGAGAATTAAACTAACCCAGATACGATGACCTTTAATACAAGGTTTACCGAAACAAATATTTGGATCAATGGAAATTCGAGATAGTAAATCGTTCTTAGTCATTGAAACTTCTCCAAATTTATCGTAATTCTTCTCAATGAATCCTCTTCTCCTAATTCTATATTCGGACTTACACTTAAATAGTGTCCGTAACTGGTTGTTAAAAACTATATTGGCACGCAAAATAGAGATTTACAAGATTTATAAGCATAAAAGTGTCCGTATAAAACATGAGTCGAAAAGGTCAATCTATTACACTGTCGATATCAGAACGCGATAAAGCCGAGCTAGAAGCGATCGCTCGTGAATTCGGTATGATGTGGGGAGAGGAGCCTAACATCTCGAAGTTAATTAAAGCGATCGCTCAACGTAAGTTACTCATTGGTAACAATAACGATTGGAAAGAACCACGCATTAGAGCATTACATAGATGTATCAATGCATTGACAGACATCGGGCAAATTGAACAAGCCCAAATCATTGCAAACTTACTTCTCGAACGCAGCGAACTATCATTACCGTTGCGAGGCGAAATCGAACGTTTCTTAGAGAATTTGCCTCCAGGTTGGCGTTTACAAATAGATAACTACATCTTGCGAAACCAACCATTTCAGCTTTCTTATCAAGATGCAACCGGACGCTTATTAAACTTCACGGTTCGCCACGCCAAAGTTACACCCCACGAAAAGCGACAATATCTTGATTGCTGGTGCGAAGAGACAGAAGGAAACTTTGATATCCCAGAACTGTTTCACAACTGGAGTTTACGATTAGACAGGATTACAGAAGCTGCTGTTATGCCAATTTCTGGTAAGTGGCGAACTAATTTGGCTGAGATAGAAGTGGAAATGCATCTATTTGCTGGTTTGGCTTTTGCCTATCAAGCTAAACCAGAAGACAATATCAATGAGTGGCTACCAGATAAAGCGCGAGTCCAGCGAGTTGTTAGGCGAGTATCTAGTACCTTTTGGTTTATCCGCGAAGTTATGCAATATGCGCCAGATTGTGTAGTGATGTTACCTGAAAATGTGCGCGATCGCCTTAAACAAAAACTCCTCACCCTCTGCAATTTATACGATATCGAAACCACGTCTTAACTCTTTCCCTCTCCGACTCGGAGAGGGACGGCTTTACGTAGTAAAACCAGGGAGAGGTCTTTTCCTTCTTGACAAAAGTACACTTCCATAAGATGCACTCATGTAAGCGTTGTCTGCGATCGCCTATAGTCATCTACAATACGTAAGTAACATAAATAACGCAATAACAAGCCCTACAGACATCAATTCTGAAAATTAAAGAAAAAAATAATTACTAATTGCTTAAAAATTCCGGTTTATTTGGCTTTGGGTTGATAAATAAAAATAATAGCGTTGAATGTCATGCTTCCTACCACGAAGGATTACTGAAATTCTTCGCTGCTTTCAGGATGACCACTGAACATCAAACAACATCTGCCGCCAATCAGTTTTTTACTGGGATGCTTCTGCGCTATCAACCTGGAGATGCAGCTACATCAAAAGGTTCTACCACAAAAATTGCTCTAGATGTATCTAAGTAACTATGCTGATAAAGTCTAAAGATGCCACGGTATCTAGGAGCGAATTCTAAAGCAATTGTAAAAGACTTGGTGCCATTTTGGCAGGTTTCTATCCCAAATATGGGATATTAGTAGATTGTACAAATCTCTATTGTTATTCACTATCTACCGACAACTGCTGAGTACAAGTTTAAGTAATTTAATGAAGTAGGAAATAATACATGGTATTATCACTGTCTTCTCATAACGTTATCCAGTATCTGCTAGAAGCGGGGCTGTGTAGCTCAGAAGATGACGCATCAGATAAATCTGAGTTGCCAGGAAGTAGTAAGAACAATTTCGGTTTACTAGTGACTCTAGCAGATAATCGTCAACTGCTCATTAAACAAGAACGTAACCTTAACAACAATGACGGCGCTCCTCGTGAATTGTTTCAGGAGTGGCTATTTCATCAGTTGCTCCAGCAGTTTCCAGTTCTCGGCAATATTTCCGCAATCGCACCATTGGTAGTGCATTTTGACGAAGAAAATTCTATCCTTGTCCGCAACTACTTAGGTGATTATCTGGAGCTTGCGACATTCTACCACAACAATGATATTTTTCCACAAGAAATTGCCACTGCGATCGGTACTACTTTAGCGGGACTGCATCGCACAACCTATAACCGCCGAGAATATAGGGATTTTATGGCAACTGCTCCCCAAGGAGAGTTTCGCTATGGCTTTTACAATCCGGCGCAAGGGGTAGAGTCAATTGGGCCGGAGATTTTTGGAACTGTTCCCACGGATGCGCTGAAATTCTATTTACTATACCAGCAGTCTGAGAGTTTGGAATCTGCGATCGCAGATTTGGCATACAACTGGAATCCTTGCTGCTTGACTCACAACGACTTGAAATTGAACAACATTTTGGTTCATTCTAGGTGGGAGAAACTAGATAATTGCCTAGTACGACTAATTGATTGGGAAGCTTGTTCTTGGGGAGATCCTGCTTTTGATTTAGGTACTTTACTAGCAAGCTATTTAGGAATTTGGCTCAATAGTCTGGTAGTAGATCCCACCATCGAGTTAGAAGAATCTCTACATCTAGCATTGACACCGTTGGAGAGTTTACAACCTTCAATCATTGCCTTAATTAGGGCTTATCTAAATGCTTTCCCCCTGATTTTGGAATATTGCAATGACTTTATTGTGCGAGTTATCCAGTTTGCGGGGTTAGCACTGATTCATCAAATTCAGGATATGATTACCTGCCAAAAATCCTTTAATAATGCTGAAATTTGTATGCTCCAAGTAGCTAAAAGTTTACTGACTATGCCGCAGCAAGGTGTACTGACTATTTTTGGAATATCAGAGTCAGAAATTCTAAATCCTGTAGCAAAAATACATAAACTTACTCAACCTATAAAAGAGCCACAGCTACTTCGTCTTTATTACGAAAAAACCCGGCTACGCGGTTGTTAATAGTAGGGAGTAGAACAATTATGTTAGCGATAGCGGGGCGTTTAGCCTATTTTGACTCCTGACTCCTGAATTCTGTTTTTTAAAGTTTAAGTTCTAAATGGATTAATGCTAAATTACTCTATCAATCAACCGCTAACTTCTCTATTCGACATTGCTAAAAATATCCAGATTGAGTCTAATTTTTGTATTTATCATCCCAATTATCAACCCTTTGGTCTACCGACTAAAATAGCCGAGAGATTTCAGCACAATTCTGTACATTTACAACAGAAGTATCTCACTTTACTGCTGCGGAACTTTCTCTATGGGATCTATTACAATGGCTCTCTACAAAGTACTTTAGCAGTCAATACTGATACGCCAAAGCAGAATTTAACAGATAATTCCATTTTAGAAATTGATTGGAACTTTTACGAGCAATTGCACGCCAGTAATCACGGCATAGGTTACTTTGACCCCCGATGGCAGGTGTTGCGTAAAGAACCTGATGGTACTATGGCGGTGACTAAAGGCGGTTTAACACTTTATGTTGAGCCAGACTGCCATCTAAAATCCAGCAAAAAAACTACCAAAGTGGGTGACATGGTAGCAATCTGGATGCCCAAAAATAGAATGCAAAATAGCTCTTACTTGGCAGTTAGCAATGTCGGACAGGAACGCCAGAGCAACCCCGATGCTGATTTGGGAGCAGGGCGAATTTACTTTAACTTTACCGCATCTGGTGCGATCGCTCTCATGAAAAGTTTGACACTGCAATTGAATGCAGCCTCGATTCCCTTTAGCTTTCAGGTTCTTCACAATCCCAGTGCATACGGACGCTATGATTCGGGATTGCTCTACTTTGAACTCCCCGACTATCCAGCAATTCGCACAATCCTTCAGGCTATTTATCCAGAAAATCAATCCTATTTCCAGCCGGAAATTCCCTTGTTTACAAAATTTTTAGCACCAGGGTTAGGTTTAGCCGAAGAACCAATTCAAAAATTTGCAGCACAAGAAAGTTTTGGGATGAACCGTTGCCAAATTGTCGCTAATGCTTTATT
>NZ_DASQZC010000671.1:0-2051 GCF_035638895.1 Nostoc sp.
TGGCTGCCTTCTTTGTTTTGCCACGCACTCAATATCTTTTGTCGTAAGTCAATTGAATATGCTGCCATCTTTAAATATTATTCTTTACATTTTTACACTTTACTATCTTTGTGGCGGGTTTGATATCAAATTGCTGTAAATTGCCCCTACATTTCATACTTGATGCGTAAGTCCTAATTCAATCTCACGCTTTGACAAAAATTTTTAAGTTTTTAGTTTTGACTTGCTCAGACAGGCCAAAGTCACTGATTAATTCTCTGATATATCAGACATAATATACCTCTTAATTAAATTTCAAATTTCTCCTTAAATCAACTGTCGCACCTGATCTCAGAGGATTGTCAGAGCAATTTTCTCACGGTTAGGTTTGCTTTTAGCGAGTGATTCGGCAAACTTGGTCGCTTGTTCTAGGTGATTTTCGGAGGTAAAGCTGGTTCCAAGGGGTCAACGATCGCTTCTACAATTACTGGCCCTGCTGTAGCAAGCGCCCGATCCAAAATTTCACTGCATTCAGATGGATCTTCAATTGTCATGCCTACACCACCACAAGCTTGGGCAAAGGCTGCAAAGTTGATTGATTCTAATTCACAGCCATACTCTGGATTGCCTAGAAAAACCATTTGTTCCTACTTAATCTGCCCCAATATTGGAGATAGGGCATTGGGTTTACTTGTCCCCTTGTCTCCCTGATCTCCCCAATCTTACGTTTGCACTTGGCTTTGAGGTGGAAAACCATGTTGGATTCTGCCTTCATCGCCATCAAACTTCATGGAGGTTTTGAAGAGTTCAAAACGCCCATCAGTTGCATATTGCACGCAACGATCGCGCAACGCTTGCATTTCTTTTGCTTGCATCGGTTGAAAACCACGGGCGATTGCTAAATTTTGCCGCAGTACTTCCAGCGAATCAATACCGCTAACAAGTGTAGCGATCGGTAAACTCATAACATAGCGGATGGCTTCCTGGGGAGTAACTACACCTTTTTTCACTGCATCACCAGTACCACTGAGACTTTTCATACCAATTACGGCAATTCCCCGTTTATTCAGTTCCGGTAGTACTTGCCGTTCAAAGCTTCTAAAACTAGCATCAAAACAATTAAGCGGCAATTGCACCGCATCAAATGGGTAATTGTAAGAGAGCATTTTTAGATGAATAGCGGGGTCTTTATGACCCGTAAAGCCAACGAATCTGACTTTACCTTCTTTTTTCGCCTGATCCAGAGCTTCAATTGCTCCGTTGGCACGAAAGATTTTTTCTGGATCGTTGTCGTAAACAACTTCGTGGATTTGCCACAAGTCGAGGTAATCGGTTTTGAGACGACGCAGAGATTCTTCAAGTTGCTGCATGGCTACTTTGCGATCGCGTCCGTGGGTGCAAACCTTAGTCATCAAAAAAGCCTTGTCTCGTCGCCCTTGCAACGCCTCTCCCATCCACTCTTCACTAAGATGCTTGTTATACTCCCAAGCGTTATCCATGAAGGTGATGCCATTGTCAATAGCTTCGTGGGTGATGCGAATCGCCTCTTCCTTGCTCTTTGCTTGCCCTAAAGTTGCACCTCCAAGTGCGATCGCTGACACTTTCACCCCTGTTTTTCCCAGTGGACGCAGAGGAATTTCACCAGTGTTTGTGTTGTTCGTTGGAGTTGCAGATGATGCTGGAACCTCTGCCGCTTCTACTTCGGGATTGGCATTGAGAATGTGGTCAGCAAAAATTGCCCCTGCACCTGCACCGATAAAACCTATTCCTTTTAAAAAATGTCGCCGTTTTACCTCTACAGGTAGATGTTTTTGGGCGGCTTCATTATTATTTTGTTCTACCATTGATTTTTTGTAATTAAAAATACTTTTGCCAATTTCGTTCATTACATATTTGTAAATAATTCGTAATTGAATCCTTAACTACGAATTACGAATTACGAATTACGAATTACGAATTAGTTACAGACGTGATGGTGTCAAGAAACTAATTGTTTGTGGTTTGAAACTCGATGTACTATCCCAATAATTAACCTGGTTAATATTCACCTTAAGCAAAGCAATATCGGGTTC
>NZ_DASQZC010000672.1:0-1558 GCF_035638895.1 Nostoc sp.
TCATTTTATATAGGCAACTCGCTGTGTTTAACTGAAATGAAAAGGCTCAAGTAGTTATTAGACTTATAACAAGCTCAATAAATACATCCAGCTAAAAGTAAATAAATTTAATATTTAATTAATATCTAAATTTAAGCTGGCAGCTCTATCTTTTGAAATTCTTTAATTGCTTCGATATGCGCTTGATTTACCTTGATACACTCCTCCACTGCTTCTGCATATATATCTGTTGAAGGATCTTCTGTTAGTCTGTGCGCCGATTCTTGAAATTTCTGCGCGTGTTCGTGCATCGTTTCTCCATAGGCTTCGATACGTTCTTTTTGTTCCGGCTCGATTTGACCATTTGTTTGTAAACTCTTACCTAACTCTTGCACTTCTTTACTATGCTCAATCGATTTTTGAGCATGTTTCTGTGCTGCCTCTATAGTCTGCTTTGAAACTTCATGCATAATGTTAATCCCGACTATCGCCTTAAAAGAACTATCAAATAGAAGCTATCTCGCCTATCTGTAACAGTTAGTAAAAAAATTCATCTTGTAATAACATTTTATATGCTACTGAAAAGCTGGCTAACTAGCTAAAGATGGATGAGATTGGCGTTTAAAGTAATCCTTCCGACTGCCACGTAGGCATAACCAGCCGTAGGCATCGCTATTAAAATCTCAAAAATGGGAAACAGTATGTCTGTTCTCAAACCACAATGAGAGCTTAGAAATCAGATTCTGGCAAATTTGTCTAGCCTAGAAAAGGTTAATGTTGAGTAGTTTTCGCCTCTTCACCTGAACAATCAAATAAATGTAAACCTAACCGTTGGGAAAGTTCTTCACACACCTTTACCCCCCGCACACTATTACCACGCATATCCAAAAGAGGCGAAAAAACTCCAATGCCCATCTTATTGGGTACAACGGCAATAATCCCACCACAAATTCCGCTTTTCGCCGGAATCCCAATTTTATAAGCCCATTCACCAGCAAAGTTGTACATTCCGCAGGTATACATAACACTCAAAATATCTTTGATGTAATGCTTATCTACCGCCTGTTCTTTGGTAATGGGGTTAATACCTCTGTTAGCAAGGGTAGCCGCCATCACTGCTAAGTCTTGGCAATTTACCATCACAGCACACTGCTGAAAATAAAGATCCAGCGACTCTTCAATATTGCGGTCAATCATGCCAAAGTTTAGCATCAGATGCGCCATTGCCCGGTTGCGATGTCCTGTACTGCGTTCTGAGGTAAAAACTGAAATATCAACGAACACGTCACGCCCAATATATCGCCGAAACATATCCAGCATTCGGTTGAGGCGTTCGGTTGGGCCAGAACCTTTAATTAAACTGGTGGTTGCGATCGCACCTGCATTTACCATTGGATTATAAGGCCGCTTTGATTGCTCATCCAAAATAATCGCGTTAAATGCATCCCCCGTTGGTTCCACCCCAACTCTAGTCAAAACGTAATCCAGTCCATGATCTTCTAAGGCAAGCCCATAAGCAAATACCTTGGAAATTGACTGAATGGTAAAGAGGTGATCGTAATCGCCAACTTTATAAACT
>NZ_DASQZC010000673.1:0-4091 GCF_035638895.1 Nostoc sp.
GAGTAATATTTACCAACCTTATGGTAAGCCGAAAAACTTAGTAATCACAGGCAAAAGCTTACCACAGACTTCAACCAGCTTTTCAGTAGTAGGCAAATCAGCGATGTCTACGACGGGCTACGCCAACGCACCTTTCAAGAATTTGAGGGCTGTTTTTGCTGTCTTCTGCATAGGTTATAGAATTTCATCTACCAGAACCGTACCACCTTCAGAAAAATCTATACTGAGATGATAATCTTCAAGCAGCGCAAGCGCAGTTCCAATGAGTGGACGACGACCCATTGCTAGAGCTGCAATATTACGCTCTACACCATTCCATACAACTGTTGCCAAATAAACATCGGTTTCCACACTGGAATTGTTAGCGAGGTTTGCGTTGATGTTGATGAGGTAGGGCAAGCCAAGAGCAGCAATCACGGAAGACGGCAAGGTTAAGAACCCTTCAAACACTGTATCAATAACACATTCTATTTCTACAGCTGAACGTTCTGGGGGAAGAATAATCAGACTCATCCTTGCCTGAAGTCCAACTACAGTCCCGTGTATCACTGTGCCGTCCTGAGCAATGTACCACCAACTGCATAAACGGCATCAAAACCAATTCTTTCTCCCCAAAGTGCTGCATCAATTTGCTTGGAGCGTAATCGAAGACTCGTTTCGACTAAATCATCACCGATTTCATAATCTCCTGTTTCAACATTAATTGAGATAATTTTGCCAATGTTCTCTTGTGTCTCAACTTTGGCACGAATACTTTTTTGATACAGTTCCTTTCCACGTCGGGCTAATTCTTGGCTACTGAGCATAGGGTGGGACATAAATAAATCCCCTATTTAAGCTGCTAGATTCTTCACTTCATTGTAGAGCAGAAGCTATATAGATTAGAGAGCAATGCTTAGTGCTGTAGGAGGTAGGAAAGCGATCGCCACCATGCAGCAGGTAGAAAAATGCTTTGAAAAACCCGAAGCTCCCGCACAAAATTTCTTAGTTTTAGTTACCACACACAAGCCATATCAATGGTTTTGAAGAATATTATTCTTGCTCAGTCGTGGTTTGCTTGAGTTTAAATAGTATTTTTACGTATTGTCACGGTTGTTTTCTATGTAAGAATAATATGTCATTAAAGTAAAATTATCCGGTTTTAATGATGACAGTATCAAAATTTGAGCAATTAAAAAATTTAGTCAGTGAAGATTATAAAAATACATATTTATATGTTGATGAAAGTTTTAGATTCATTGAAACTATTTTCAAAAAAATAGCTGAGTATTTAGGGTGCAAACTTAATAACATATCTATCCTTACTTATGAAAACGATTTAATTCCTCTTAATTGTCATTTTCGACATGCAATTAGTATAGGAAAAGAAGGTTATTTCGGATTTCAATTACTAATAAAGTTAGAAGATGAAGGTTTTAATATTAACAACTGTGGGCGAAGCTTTGCTGATAAAAATTTACTGCCTCCATCAGGAATAGTTCTTTATATATCTATTAAAAAAATAGATGCTAATGTATATAGTGTAGTTACTCCACATTTAGAAAAAGAAGAAATAGGAAGTAAAAAATTCACTATAAATACTTGTGAAAATCTTTCATATTCGGAATTTTTGGAATCATGCTTTAATGTTATGGAAAAAATTCTTGAAGGCGGTTTAAATGAAAGAAGTAGAAGATTGTCACTAGAGTCTAATTCCGTAAATAAAGTAGCATTTGGATTTCAGTTACCTTTAAGCGAGTAATCATGCTGTGCAGTCGCGGTTGCCACAATCTTTAAAAACTTCAAGTTTTTTCTTCGGCCAGTAAAAAACAAAATTTAATAGTCTCTTACTGGCTATTTATATTCTACGAACCACTCACACTGATCACACCGCCATTTTAGTGCATCTTTTTTAGGCAGATAAGATGAAATTTTAGGGACTTGCAAATATTTACCATCCATTTCGCCATAGGAAGTACACTGCAAACTAGGAGCAAAACGTACCTGCATTGTCTCCGGGTTAATAGTAATCAGATTAAGGTCAAATAGTGTATGTATATCTGCCCGTAGGAGCAATCCATTCGAGGGGTGATTATTTTCCGTTTCACTGTAAGGAATGATATGAGCAGCTTCCAAGGCTTCTTGTGCATCACATCCAGTAATGGCACAGCGATAGTTGTAGGCTTCGAGCAAACTTTGACGAAACTGAGGTTGTCCTTGCCGTCGAGCAATAGATATAGTAATTCGCTCTCTAGCTTGTTTTATACTTTTTGGATTGAAAAACCCGTCAGCCTCAATAACCGCAGTAAGCTCCTTTATCTCTGCTAATTGATTGTGGTTAATCTTTTCTGAAATCCCCTGACTATTTTTTTTATTCGTGTCTTCAACACGGTTATTTAAAATTGGTGGATTAGCAGCAGACTTGTTTGTAGTTTCTACTTCTGTGGGGCTATCATTAACAGTTTCTGAGATTTCCTGAATATCCTCAATAATTGCATCTTTATCAGTAACATTGAAAGACTGAATCAGTTTCAGTGCCTCCTGATAATATTCTACAAATCCGCCGTGCTGATAAAGATCAGCAGCTTTCTCTAAATCCTCAATTGCTCCTAGTTTATCACCTACTTCATAGCGGGCAAGACCGCGATATTCGTATACCTCAGGATATTTATCAGCAATTTTAATCACGTGATTATAATCTTCAATAGCTTTTTGATAATTTCTCAAATCGTTGTAAGCATTGCCTCGGTTTATGTAGTAAACAGCATTATTATAATCATCATTTTGATAAAAAGAAATTTCTTTACTGTAATCCTCAATGGCTCCCTCATAATCTCCCAGGTTATAGCGAGCATTTCCGCGATTATTGTAAACACCAAAGTATTTAATTATACTATTATCTGTTTGAATCGCCTTGTTGTAATCCTCAATGGCTCCCTGATAATCTCCTAAATTAGCGCGTGCATAGCCAAGGTCACTGTATAACTCAGCCCAATTGTAATAACCACAAAAATTACTAGGTGTTAGCTGAATTGCCTGTTCGTAATCCTTAATAGCCCCCTCATAGTCTCCCAATTCACTACGAGCTTGACCCCGTTGATAGTAAGCAGAGGGAGAGTCACGGTCAAGCTGAATTGACCTATCAGCATCTTGAAATGCTCCTTGGTAATTGCTCTGCTGGTAGTGCAATTCTGCTCGTAAATAATATGCAGAAGCATAGTTTGGATCTAGCTCAATCGCCTTGTCGTAATCCTCTATTGCTCCTTTGTCATCTCTCAAATTTCTACGTTCCTGACCTCGCATACAATAAGCACTATCATCATTTGTATTTATGCTAATTGCTTGCGTATAATCCTCTATTGCTCCTTGGTAGTCCCCTAGTAAATTACGAACTCTAGCTCGTTCTTTATAAGCATTAGCATCATTTCTATTTACCCGAATTTCTCTAGTCCAATATGTAAAATCGCATTTTAATCTATTCTCATGACTCAAATCGTTTGGCAAAACTTGATTATAATCTTCCATGTTCATTTGAAAACAAAGTTTTAAGATGTTATTTAAAATAGCTTTTTCAACAAAATGCAAATCTGTTGTTTGAACATAACAATTACATCCACATGACTAACTAGCTATGTTGTATGAGATGACCTATCTATAGAATTCCCAAAATCTAAGCAACTCTTAACAATCATGCTATGGTCATAGTCAAAAAGTTTGAACAAAGAGCGATCGCAACATTGAGCAACTAGCTAAAAAAGAGCGATGAGCTACGCCCCGCCGTAGGCATTGCACTCCACCAAATACAATTAGGAACTAGTGTTATACCTCTAAATTTATCTCACACTCCTAAACCACTCAGTAATCCCCTGAGCGATCGCATTAGCCGTTTTCTTCTGTTCCTCTGGGTTCACTACCTGCTCAAATTCATCGGGATTGCTCATAAAACCCAATTCCAGCAACACTGATGGGGTAGCCGCCGGACGTGTCAGCGCTAGGTTGTTCCAAAACACGCCATAATAAGGTCTGCTGAGTTTTTTGACTACATAGTTCTGTAAAAATATTGCGAGATTGTGGGCTTGGGGTTGATACCAAAAAGTGCCGAATCCCTTAGT
>NZ_DASQZC010000674.1:0-13496 GCF_035638895.1 Nostoc sp.
TAGCGATCGATATCTAATTGCGGGAATGCGGAATTTCTCAACTCTATCATCCCATGTAGCATAATCCATCCAACCTTTGCCGCGTGGTGGTGGATGCAAAATTAATGTGCCGCGATCAAAATTTAATGTAGGAGTACGAGCCATTTATGGAGATTGGGGATTGGGTACTGGGTACTGGGTACTGGGGATTGGGCATTGGGCATTGGGCATTGGTAATTTTTCCATTCGCCATGCCCCATGCGCTATGCCCCATTCCCTAGTCTATTGATTACTAATAACGCAAAAAGTGCATGATTCATCCAAGTAAGTCTGACAAAACCGAACTAGATACGCTCGTTAGTAATGGAATCTATGAGCGAGAAACCAACAATAATCTTGCTGAATCATACAAGGAAGAACGACAAGGCTTTCTACTAAAACGCCACAATTGCAGCCGCAGATTATGTTGATTGTTTGCTTAACTTTAATTTCTTTTTCTATTTACACAAGGCACAATTATAAGAAAAATCTCCGATTTTAAAATCGGTATTTTAGTATAATTCATCAATATTATTTGTTGGGTTTATGTAAAACTCCTATCGGTCGCCGCCATCTTACTTAATTTTTTTGAGTTTATCCTGGTTTTGCCTACGACCTTTGGGAAGATACAGTAAATACTGCTAGTAGAATAGAATCAGATGGTATATAGCAGTCCTAAACCTGTCGTGAAAAATAAGATCCCCGACTTCTCAAAGAAGTCGGGGATCGGAGTCTCTTGATTTTCACAACTGATTTAGGATTGCTATAGTAGGTAGAATCCAAGTTTGTGAAGCAACTTGTCAGCTTTTGAAGGATAAATACTTATTTGAGAAACGAGGTTTAATTGAGGTTAAACGCAAATAAAAACTGCTCACTTATATACTAAAATAAATCAACATAAAAAATAAATATATCTATGCTTTTTGATGGACACTAAAAAATAAATATATATAATTAGAGTGACAGTTATCAAGTTATTGCACATTTGCTAAAACTAGTTTTACTACTTTAGATAGATTCACCCCAAGTAACCGCTTAAATGTGTATTTTTCCGATGCATAATAAATGTTGAGCGATGTCTACAACGGGCTACGCCAACGCATTGTCTAGCTGATTTTGGGAATAATCCTTTAGCTAGCTGCATACAAGGAGAAGCCACATTGAAAGGAACACGTTCCCTTCTAGCGCCCTATGCTGTGACATTATTAGCTGTTGGTAGTGCATTGCTACTAACACTATTGCTACAGCCACTACTGAAACCAACTATTTTCCTGCTATTTTTTCCTGCCGTGACGGTTAGTACCAGGTATGGCGGTATGAAAGCAGGGTTATTAGGTACTGCTTTGTCTACTTTAGCCGTCAGCTTCTTTTTCTTAGAGCCAGTGTTTTCGCTTTTTGTTGATAATCTTGACAGCATAGGGCGGTTAGGCTTGTTTATGCTGGTGGCAACACTTATTAGCTTGCTCACCTCAGAGTTACGCACGAGTTTGCAGAAGCTACAGGTGAGCGAGGCAAAATTTAGAAGGTTGGTAGAGTCCAACATCATTGGGGTAATTGTAGCCAATATGGACAGGGCGATGCCTACGGCGGGCTACGCCTACGCAGAAGCTAACGATGCTTTTTTAACAATGGTAGGTTATTCGCGGGAGGATTTGCTAACAGGGCTTCGATGGCACGACATGATAGCACCAAAATATATTGAAGCTAACAACAGTGCAATCGCAGAACTCAAAACCAAAGGCGTGTGTCAGCCTTTTGAGAACGAATACATCCGCAAAGATGATAGCCGCGTTCCCATTCTATTAGGTTGCGCCTTATTAGAAAATAATCCAGAACATGTTATCTGTTCTGTACTTGATTTAAGCGAACGCAAACAAGTAGAGCTTGCCTTTTCCAAAAGCGAAGAACGCTACCGCGCTTTTTTAGAGCAGAGTTCAGAAGGTATTTGGTGTATGGAATTGGAAGTACCAATTTCGCCAGATTGTCCTGAAGATGAACAAATTCAACATTTTTATCAATATGGTTACTTAGGGGAATGCAACAATGCTATGGCGCAGATGTATGGCTTTTCTCGTGCCGAAGAAATTATCAGCGCCAGACTAGGAGACTTTGTTGTTCCTTCCGATCCACATAATATTGCATACCTATGTAATTTTATTCGTTCTAACTACCGACTCATTGATGCAGAGTCTCATGAAATAGATAAGCAAGGTAATTCCAAATATTTTTTGAATAATCTGGTGGGAATTGTCGAAAATGGCCTTTTAATCAGAGCATGGGGAACTCAACGCGACATCACAGAACGCAAGCAAGTAGAAGCGGCACTGTGTCAACGAGAAGATCAACTCCGCCTGATTACAAATGCTGTACCCGTCCAAATTTCCTATGTTGATGGCGAACAGCGTTATCGCTTTAATAACAAAGGGTATGAAGACTGGTTTGGAATTCCTACTTCAGAAATTTATGGTAAACACATTAGAGAAATTGTCGGAGAATCTGTTTATGAGTCAATTCTTCCTTATATAGAAACGGTACTTTCAGGAGAACAAGTAACTTACGAAACCCAAGTACCCGATAAAGATGGCACAAATCATTATGTGAATGTCACTTACGTTCCTCAGTTCAGTCAGCAAGGAAAAGTTGAAGGATTTGTTGCCCTAATCACAGATATTACACTTCACAAGTTAGCAGAAGCAGCTCTCAAACAGAGCGAGAAACGGTTAAGGACACTCACAGAAAAAGCCCGCGTGATTCCTTGGGAGCTAAATGCTACTACCGGAAATTTTACTTATGTAGGGCCCCAAACCGTTGATATTCTTGGCTATCTTTTGTCAGACTGGTACACCGAGAATTTCTGGGAAAAATACATGCATCCAGAAGATCGAAAGTGGGCTATCCAGTATTGCCAAGAATCTTCTTTATCACTGGATAATTACGAATTTGAATACAGAATGTTGGCTGCTGATGGCAAAGTCGTATGGTTGTATGACATTGTTAATGTGGTGCGGGATGAAAATGGGCCACAGCTATTACATGGATTCATGATTGACATTACTGCTCGCAAGCAAGCAGAGCAAGAACGCGAACAATTGCTTGAGCGCGAACAAGCAGCACGCGCCGATGCCGAAGCTGCAAACCGCATGAAAGATGAATTTCTCGCCACACTCTCCCACGAACTCCGCACACCCTTAAACGCCGTCTTGGGCTGGGCGCAGCTACTTAGGAATCGCAAGTTTGATGAAACTACTACTGCGCGGGCACTAGAGACAATCGAGCGTAACACTAAATCCCTAGCTCAACTAATCGAAGATGTCTTAGATGTCTCACGGATTATTAGAGGCACACTCCATTTAAATATTCATCGGGTAAAACTTGTACCACTTGTAGAGGCCGCAATCGATACTGTATACCCAGCAGCCCAGGCCAAAGAGATTAGCATAAACTGTCAATTCGACCCGGAATTAGGGGTAGTTGCAGGTGATGCCAGCCGCTTGCAACAAGTAGTGTGGAATTTGCTCTCTAACGCCGTTAAGTTTACACCCAAGGGGGGAAGAATTGATGTGCAATTAGAGCGCGTTGAATCATGCGTGCAAATTCGGGTGAGCGATACAGGAGTAGGAATTGCTGGCGAATTCCTGTCGCATGTATTTGAACGCTTCCGTCAAGAAGATAGTTCGATCACGCGATCGCATGGTGGATTAGGATTAGGGTTAGCGATCGTCCGCCACTTAGTAGAATTACACGGCGGCACAGTCTCTGCGGAAAGTTCAGGAATTGGACAGGGGGCGACATTCGTTGTCAATTTGCCAATGAAAGCCGTCTATATAGAGCCTAATACCGCAGAGCAGCCTTCATCTGTTGGAGATACCCAAGACGCGAACAATTACCTGCCAAAGCTAGATGACTTGCGGGTGCTGATTGTTGATGATGAGGCCGACGCGCGTCATTTGCTCACCATGATTCTAGGACAGTATGGGGCCCAAGTCATGGCTGCTCCATCTGCAAGTGATGCACTGCTGGCCCTGCAAGAATTTCGTCCCCATATACTGGTAAGCGATATTGGTATGCCACAAGAAGACGGCTACACACTAATACGTCAAGTCAGGGCGTTACCAGCAGACCAAGGTGGGCGGATTCCAGCAGTAGCACTGACAGCCTATGCTAGGGCAGAAGATCGCACGCAAGCTCTGTTAGCAGGCTTTCAACTCCATGTCCCCAAACCAGTTAATCCGGGCGAGTTAGCAGCCGTAATTGCCAACCTTACCGGACGTACTTGAATAGTTTAATAAAAATTTTGTGTTGACTGTTGACTGCTGACCGTTGACTGTTAACTGTCAGCAGCTAACAAACCTCATATATCCAAAATCTTTAGTCTACTTCAGTAGACTTTAGCTGTTAGCCTGAAACTTTAGTTCAAGGCAGGTGAGTCAAGCCTTCAGTTAAGCTATTTCTAGTTTTTATAAAAATCAGTTCTAATTCATTCTTGTAGTCAGTGGATTGCAAGTTGAGATGATGAAATTACTGAACCATTAACTGGATAACAGAGGCTATATTCAGTTTTCAAGGATATAGGTGTATCTAGTATTGCTTATGAATCAGCCTACAATAAAATCTTGGCAAGAAGTTCTCGCTACGTTTAAAAAAATCTGGGGTTATGAAGATTTTCGTCCGCCACAAGGAGAAATTGTCAGCAGTTTATTGTCACAAAAAGATGCGCTGATTATTATGCCTACAGGTGGCGGAAAGTCAATTTGTTTTCAACTTCCCGCGCTACTACAAACAGGATTAACTTTGGTAGTTTCGCCCTTAGTGGCGTTGATGGAAAATCAAGTTCAGGAACTATTACAAAGTAATCAAAAAGCAGCACTTTTGCATAGTGAATTACCTTCATCTCAACGCCGTGCCACTCTGCAAGCTTTAGAACGTCAACAGCTAAGATTGCTTTATTTGTCCCCAGAAACTTTGCTAAGTGCGCCAGTGTGGGAGAGATTATGTCAACCGCAATTGCAAATTAATGGCTTAATTTTGGATGAAGCTCATTGTTTAGTGCAGTGGGGTGACACATTTCGCCCAGCTTATCGCAGATTAGGGGCTGTGCGTCCGGCATTGCTAAAATCAAAACCACCAGGAACAAAAATCAGCATCGCCGCTTTTACCGCGACTGCTGACCCGTTAGCGCAAAAGATTATTCAAACAGTTTTACAATTACAGCAACCAGAGATTTTCCGGTTGAATCCCTACCGTCCTAATTTGCATCCCAGCGTTCGCATTGCTTGGACACCACGAGGTAGAAAACAACAATTATTAAAGTTTATTCAAAATAGACCGCAACAATCGGGGTTAGTTTATGTTCGCACTAGGAGAGATAGCGAAGATTTAGCCCAATGGTTAGCAGAGATGGGCTATGAAACAGCTAGTTATCATGCGGGATTGGGTGCAAGCGAACGCCGTGAAGTAGAAGCAAGCTGGTTAGGTGGCAAAATTCCCTTTGTTGTATGTACCTGTGCGTTTGGCATGGGGATTAATAAAAGCAATGTCAGGTGGGTTGCCCACTTTCACGCACCACATTTGCTATCTGAATATGTGCAAGAAATAGGTCGCGCTGGAAGGGATGGGAAACCGGCAGAAGCGTTGACATTGGTAAGTGAACCTACGGGATGGTTAGATCCAGAGGATAAGCAAAGACAGGAGTTTTTTCAAGAAAAAATGCGATCGCAACAGCAAATAGCGCAGCAACTTGTGAAAAAATTACCAAAACAGGGAGAAGTGAATGCAGTAACCCGACAATTTCCTGAAGGTGCTACGGCGCTAGCTTTACTCCATAGCAGTGGTCAGCTAAACTGGCTTGATCCTTTTCATTACACCATTGCTCAAAAAGCGGGAAATCAACCACCAACGCAATTACACGCTGCTAAACAGATGCATCAATACCTGACAACTAAGCAGTGTCGTTGGCAGTTTTTGTTAAATGCCTTTGGTTTTGACAAAGAAGCTGCTAACTTGCGTTGCGGACATTGCGATAATTGCCGTCAATGAGTCTTTAATACTCATTCACGAGGATAAAAGGTGGATGAACGGAGCTAAAAGCCTCGTTCACGAGGATAAAAGGTGGATGAACGGAGCTAAAAGCCTCGTTCACGAGGATAAAAGGTGGATGAACGGAGCTAAAAGCCTTGTTCACGAGGATAAAAGGTGGATGAACGGAGCTAAAAGCCTCGTTCACGAGGATAAAAGGTGGATGAACGGAGCTAAAAGCCTCGTTCACGAAGATAAAAGACTCGTTCAGGAGATCAATACCTTATCCCTTATTTTCCAATGAGGTTCACCCAATAGGATGAATTGTCATTTTCATAACCAAGTAACAATAGGGAAGTTAAGTAGAGGATGAAAATATGGCATCTGCTCAAGCGCCCTCCCTACCACCACTGATTCCGCGCGAAATTCTGTTTGGGAATCCCGAAAAAACCAGCCCACAACTCTCGCCTGATGGCAAGTACTTGGCATATATTGCCCCTGATGAGAAAAATGTCTTGCAGGTTTGGTTGCGAACTGTAGGACAAGAAGACGACCAGATACTAACTGCCGACAAAAAGCGCGGTATCCGCATTTTCTTCTGGACTTATAACGCCAACCAGTTGATTTATATGCAGGATTTGGATGGCGACGAGAACTTTCACCTCCACTTGGTTAATATTCACTCCAAGATTGTGCGTGACTTAACGCCATTCCAGGGCGTGAAAGCCGAACTTGTAGAACTGGAACCAAAATTTCCAGATGAAGCGCTGGTAGCTTTGAACTTGAACAATCCCCAAAAGTTTGACGTTTACCGCATCAACCTCAAAAATGGTGCGGTTGAGTTCGACACTGACAACCCCGGTAACATTATCAGTTGGACATCTGACGCTGATTTCCAAATACGTGCAGCAACAGCTAGCGCACCGGGTGGTGGTTACGACCTCTTATTGCATAAACCCGATAAACAGTGGGAAATTCTTCGCCATTGGGGGTCAGACGAAGAAGGGAATTCTGTAAGTTTCTCGGCTGATGGTAAAACCCTTTATATTGAAGGGAATCACGATGCTAACGCCAAACGTCTGTTAGCTGTTGACTTAGACACCCGTCAAGAAACTGTCATTGCTGAAGACCAACAGTATGATGTCGTGGGGATAATTATTCAACCACTAACGCGAGTTATCCAAGCAGTTTCTTTCTACAAAGATAAACAAGAATGGCAAGTAATTGACCAGAGTATCGCCGCAGATTTTGAGGAAATCGCTAAGGTGCGTCCTGGAGAATTCTCTGTAATTAGCCGCGACTTGGAAGATAAAACTTGGGCTTTAGCTTATAGAACTGACGATGGCCCAGTTTATTACTATGCCTATAACCGAGAGTCAAAAACTAGTACCTTCCTCTTTAGTAACCAACCCAAACTCGAAACGTTGCAGTTAGCTTCAATGCAACCAATTTCTTACGAAGCACGGGATGGTTTAACTATCCACAGTTACCTGACAACCCCTGTCGGAATACCTACCCAGAATCTCCCAACAGTACTCCTGGTTCATGGTGGCCCTTGGGCGCGGGATACTTGGGGTTTCTCTCCCACAGCGCAATGGCTAGCAAACCGGGGTTATGCTGTTCTGCAAGTGAACTTTCGCGGTTCTACTGGTTATGGTAAAGCATTTTTGAATGCTGGGAATCGAGAATGGGCTGGCAAAATGCACGATGACTTGATTGACAGCGTGAACTGGTTAGTGGAAAAAGGCATTTCCGACCCGCAAAAGATTGCGATTATGGGCGGTTCTTATGGCGGTTACGCCACTTTAGTGGGGTTAACTTTTACACCAGAAATCTTTGCGGCTGGTGTGGATATTGTGGGGCCAAGTAACCTGATTACTTTGATAGAAACTATACCGCCTTATTGGGAACCATTGAAGGCAATGCTTTCTCATCGTGTCGGTAACTTAGAGACAGAAGAGGAATTTTTGAAATCGCGATCGCCTTTATTCTACGCTGACCGAATTCAAAAACCTTTACTTATCGGTCAAGGTGCAAATGATCCGCGAGTGAAACAATCAGAAAGCGATCAAATTGTCAATGCAATGCAGCAGGCTGGTTTGCCAGTACAATATGCACTTTACACAGATGAAGGACATGGTTTTGCCAGACCAGAAAATCGGCTGCACTTTTTTGCGATCGCAGAAGAGTTTCTTGCCAAATACTTAGGTGGCAGATTTGAACCTTTAGCAGATATCCCCGGTCATTCAGGAATTGTTAGATAAAGTCTTACGCATGGTGGTTAGTGTAATTCACTAGCCACCTTTTGGCTGAAGTTGACCAGAATTGAAGAAGAATTCAGAAGTCAGAATTCAGGAATCAGAATCAAGAGGCTCTCTACGAGACGTATATTCCATTGAGCAAAGATCGGGGCGGCAAAACCGACGACTCTACCAAGCTACCGATTTAGGAAAAATGACTCTAGAGGATGCTAAAGAAAAGGTACAGGAATTATTTGGCGAATTGTTCAAGGAGTTGTAGTGAGTGCTGAGTATGGAGTGGGCGATATGAAGGAGCAGTAGAAACCTTTTAGCTCCTAACTCCTAACTCAAAACTCAGCACTATTCAAGAGAGGCTTTCTAAAAACTGCTTGAAATGAGGTTGCTCTGGATTGATATCAAGTTCTTTTGCTCTTGCTAAAACCTGTTCACGGTTCAGCTTTTGTTGAGTTGCAAAGGCAATGAGTGCTAAGGCGCTGGCTCGTCCACCTGCACCACAATGAAAATATACAGGAGTCGGCAATTCTTCTAGTTCTCTGAGAACTTTTGCAGTCAAGTTATCGTTAGCTTGGGTTGACTTGAGTGGAACATTGACATATTCAAGACCTACCGCTTGGGCATGTTGTTGTTCGTCTTCTAACACTCCAGTTTCATCAAGCGATCGCAGATTTACCACAGACTTATATCCTTGAGCGGCAAGCTGTTTTAGTGTCTCTGGCGTTGGCTGTCCACCTGCCGAAAACTCATCGCTTACCTTCTTGACATCACTCATATATACCCCGTAATCTCGACTCTATTACCGTACTTAAGAGTTGAACGCATAGTATCATAAATTAATTTCTAAGTATATAGATTTCAGATTTCCGCTATCGAATTTCGATATCTTAATTCTGTCATGATCATTAATCAGGAAAAATATAATGACACAAGAAGCTGAGGATATCCAGAAAGAGCAAGAAGTAGTTTCCTATAACGTTTTAACTCCCAGACAAAAGAAGCAGCGATTAACAGAGCTGGCAACGGTGTTTTTACGACTGGGGACGATCGCTTTTGGTGGCCCTGCTGCCCACATCGCCATGATGGACAATGAAGTAGTGAATCGCCGTCAGTGGATGAGCCGAGAGAAACTGCTAGATTTGCTGGGGATTACGAATTTGATTCCAGGCCCCAACTCGACAGAATTAGCGATTCACATTGGCTACGAAAGAGCCGGATGGCGTGGTTTAGTAGTTGCGGGTAGCTGCTTTATTCTACCTGCGATGCTGATAGTTTGGGCATTAGCCGCCATTTATGCTCGCTATCAAACAGTTCCCCAAGTGGAATGGCTGCTCTATGGAATTAAACCTGTAATAATTGCGATCGTGATTCAGGCTGTGTGGAATCTGGGGAAAAAGGCAGCTAAAGATGTGCCGACGATTATTGCAGGGATAGCAGGAATCGCAGCGTATTTAGTTGGATTAAACGAAATTTTGGTGCTGATTTTACTAGGTATCGCTGTCATGCTAGTGAAGAATTGGCAAGCTAGAGGACACACAAGTGGAGTATTCCTGTTACCTATTTCAGGTATTCTGGCGCAGGTTGGTAGTACAACAGCAGCAGTTACATCAGTCAGTTGGATTAGCGTCTTTGTCTTTTTTCTCAAAATTGGATGTGTTCTCTATGGCAGTGGTTATGTGTTGCTGGCATTTCTGCAACGGGATTTGGTCGAGCGCAACCAGTGGCTAACATCACAACAGCTTTTAGATGCCGTAGCGATCGGGCAGTTTACACCGGGGCCTGTTTTCACCACCGCAACATTTATTGGGTATTTGCTAGCAGGGAATGCTGGGGCAATTGCTGCTACAATTGGCATTTTTTTGCCAGCTTTTGTGCTGGTTTGGGTGGTTAATCCTTGGGTTCCTAAGTTACGTCAATCTCCTTGGGCAAGTGGATTTCTGGATGGTGTGAATGCGGCTTCTCTCGGATTAATGGCAGGAGTAACTTACACATTAGGACGAGCCGCGCTAGTGGATTGGTTAACAATTATCGTAGCAATTGTGAGTGCGATCGCTGTGTTTAAATTTAAAATAAATTCTGCCTGGTTAGTACTGGCAGGAGGAGCGATCGGATTTGCTTCACACATATTATTAGGTTAAAAATAGCGATAAAAAAGTGGTTCTATTTTTTTGTTTACGGCTAAATTTTAACTTTTTGCTTTTGACTTATTCGGTAATTATCTGACTCCCAAGCTTGGAGTAATTACTGTGCTGTTAATTGTAAATTGGGGAATATAGTAGAAGCGATGTCTACGACGGGCTACGCCTACGCAAAATAGTTTCTCGCCAAATATTTAGGCGGTAGATTTGAATCTTTGGGAGATATTCAAGGTCATTCAGGAATAGTGAAATAAAGTCTCACGCATGGTGATTAGTGTAATTCACCAACCACCTTAATATTTTTAATTTGAAAAGATTTATCCATACAACAACTGATTCCTAATTTCATCAGCCGTTAGTGTGCTTACCAGAATGCCAATCCGTTGCGCGATTTCATAAGCATTTTTCTGAGGCACAACGATAATCCCAAAATGTTCTTTATTCTCCTCTATATACCGGAGATGCAACCGCTCAAAATCGACACGGTTATGTGTCAGAATACATCTGCCTACAGAAGTTGCAAATTCAAGTTGTTCACGGTCAGTTTTGCCGAGTGTTGCTTGTTCAGGAACAGTTGTGATATCCAGACCGCGCGAACGTAACAGTGTAGAAACCAACGCTGACATGTCCTCATCACTGTAAAGTGCAGCATAAACCGTCACGATGTCCCCAATATAGCTTTTACAGATGGATGGATTAATTCATCGGGTACTCGGTTTAGCTCAATGTATTCATTAATCTCCGCCTGATGATCGAGATAAAAACTCAAGGCATCAAATACTTGTGCTAGGGTCAGATGTGGCAAATGGTTCGGGATTTCTTCTGGCATAATCCCCAATCGCCACAAACCGACAATAGCACGAACAGATGTCCGAGTACCTATAATAATCGGCTCTCCACTCAAAATTTCCGGGTTGCGGGTCACGTAGCGCGAGGATGTTTCAGCAAACATAAAACGAATGAAGGAATCAGAACTGGTGTTGCCTCTAGTTTACCAATAGTTCTGATCACTAATGGGCTGGTTTATTAGTGCTATATGTACTTTACAGTGATGAAGGACACGGTTTTGCCAGATTATATAATTGCTAAATATCAAATGGATCTATGATTTTAGGATTTTTTTCAAATTCCATTTTATATTCTCTTAATGCTTGTTTAAAATTTTCAGAAGTTACACCATTAGGACACATTCTAAACTTCCTACATAAATCATCTAAACTGATTGCTCTATCTTTTTCAAAAAAATATTGTTTATATTTTGTTAAATCTTCATGCGTGGATACATAGTTTGTATCCTTCATATCATTAATCATGATATCAGGAGGATTTGCCTGATACTTTTGCATTGCATCTACTATGACTGAATAATATTGCTCAATAGGATGCAATTTATATTTTTTTAAAGTAAAAATTATTATTTCAATAGCATTCATAAGATATATATTGAATTGAATGATTATACTTCTAATATAAAAATTAGCGAATTATAAATGGTAAATACACTTAAATTTACAACGGCGCTTGCACCTCTCAAATCACTTTGTCTGTCTGCCTTTTAACCATATTGCTTTATCCAGGGTTGAGTACTTGCTCTGTAGTTAGCTGTAATTCTGGTAAAATAGTAGAAGCGATCGCAATGTTTCCTGTAAATCTAGTTTCTTCATAAAACCCGTCAACTAATATCAGTACGGTAACTGTATTTATTTGTGGATCAACAATCCAATATTCAGGAATTCCCCTTGCAAATGGATCGGCGGTTAGTAGTGCTAACCGCTCTTCAATTCGCTCTTCTAATTCTGGCTGTCGTCTTACTAATCGCTTAAATGCCCGTTTAAACGATGATGCCAGAATTACAGTTCTCACTTGCGTAACTCATCCATTATTTGAGTAACTGTTCCACGGAACACTTTACCCGCCTGGTATTCAACCTGTGCTTGAGCGATATTAGCAGCAATTTCAGAACGCCGCCGTTCTGCTAACCGATGACGTATCAGATCAATTAGTGCTTCTTGTTCATCTACCGATAAATTCTCGATGCTTTCTAGAACTTGATCTAACCTGGAGACTGAGGTCATTATTTATTATTACCTTGGTTGCAGTACATAACTATTACGTATGCCTAAAATTGCTGCAAAAATCGCAAATCACTAGCATATAACCGACGAATATCATCGATTTGGTGTAACACCATTGCAAAACGTTCTACACCAAAACCGGCAGCAAACCCAGTATAAACTTCTGGGTCATAACCCACAGACTTAAGTACATTTGGATCGACCATACCGCAACCCATTACCTCCAGCCAGCGACCATTCCACTGCAAATCTACTTCAGCCGAGGGTTCAGTAAACGGAAAATAACTGGCGCGGAAGCGAATTGGCAAATCGCCAAATATTGTTTGTAAAAATACTTTAATTGTGCCTTTGAGGTCTGTAAAAGTTAGTCCCTCGTCAATGGCTAAAAGTTCTATTTGATGGAAAACAGCCGAGTGAGTCGCGTCTACATTATCTCGTCGATAAACTCGCCCTGGAGCCACAACCCGAATCGGTGGTTCTTCTCTTTCCATGTAACGAATTTGCACTGACGATGTATGAGTGCGTAAAAGATTACCATCTGGCAGGTAGAAGGTATCCTGCATATCACGGGCGGGGTGGTCAGGCGGGGTATTAAGAGCCTCGAAATTATAGTAATCTGTTTCCATTTCTGGCCCTTGAGCCACGGTGTAGCCCATACCAACAAAAATATCTAGTGCCCGATCAATAATTCCATTGAGGGGATGAATACGACCTTGGGGGCTGTAAATTCCCGGCATAGTAACATCTAGAGTTTCCGCCTCTAGCTGTACCTGAATTTGCGCGGCTTCCAAGGCGAGGCGTTGCTGGTCTAGACTAGTTTGCAAAGATTCTTTGACTGTATTGGCGATCGCTCCAATTTTTGGCCGTTCCTCTGCACTCATCTGCCCCATACTTCGCAACAGTGCCCCCAGTTCCCCTTTTTTACCCAGATAGTTAACTCTGAGTTCCTCCAGACGTTCTAGGGTGTCGGCGGCTGCGATCGCTTTTTCTCCTTC
>NZ_DASQZC010000675.1:0-2069 GCF_035638895.1 Nostoc sp.
CGCATCTCCCGGACACTCGCGCCCTGCTTTCTTTTCGCGCAAGTCGTGAGCGAGGAACTGTTTAGAGGCAGTCTGGTGATCCACCATCGAAACTTTGGCTTTCTGGAACGAGTACAGGATGGCGACGTTGAGTTCCAGCGCTACGCGATCGCGCCACAAGGTTTGCTCAGAACTCATATCCAGCTTGAGCAATTTGGCGATGTCCTCCGTCTTGTCGTAGCGCCAATCTTCTAGGAAATCCCTCATCAGTTCGGTACCCATGTACCAGCCATTGAAGGGAAGGCAGGCGTAGGTAACGCCACCAATGTCCATGCGGAAGTTGCTGATGGCTGGGATGGCGTACCAGCGGAAGCCCAAGGACTTGAACTCTGGAATCGAGGGATGCTCAATTTCCACTTCCAGTACATCCTCGTGATTAAACTCATAGAGCTTCGGCTCCATTCCTGCGGCTTCAATCACCAAGGGCAGGATATCGTAGGGCGTGCGTGGTTCCGGCGGTTGCCAGCCTAGCTTGATAATCGCTTCGGTTAGATCAAAGTTGGCTCCATCGCCGATCACACTTCCATCTGGTTGCTTATAAGCGGCGTAGCGAATTAGTTGAGAATTCCAAATGCGCGGCCCCCAGCGTTCCTTGGGCTGCTTGGGACGGAAGACGGTCATGGTAATTTGGATATTACCGCCGTTGGTGGCAAACCGTAGGTGTTCTTCTAACTCGCGAAACATCTCGTCGGGGTCGGTGACATGACGGCGATCGCGCACCACCATATTATTCCACTGAATTCGAGCAATACACTTGGACGCATTGCGCCACGACAACTGCGCCCCATAGGTCAATTCTTCGTAAGTGTGGGTGTAAGTACCCGTCGCATTTACTTCTTCTTGGATTTCTACCCAGCGTCGTGCCTGATCCTCCGGTTCCCACGCCTGTTCAAGCGCAATCTGATCCAAATACTGCTTGGCTTTTTTGAGCAAGCGCTCCTCATTTAGCTTAGGCAGCTTGATGATATTAGTAACGCGATCAAATAACGTCTGCCACGCCTGCCGTAACTCTGGCGAAAAGTCCGGCACGTATTTCTCAAACAGGACAAACATAATGTCGGAAATAGCAGGATAGGCAAAGGATGGCACTCCGGCGCTGCCATGTAGCTTTCCTAAGAAGCGCAATTCCTGCATCATCTCATCAGTGCTGTGACTGCTGAGACAGCGCATCAAAAATTCTAGCGATTGAAACAGGTGCAGGGACAAATAATCCATGTCTGCCCGTCCAAAAATGGGCAACACAAAGGGATACTTCTCAAACAGGATTTGATAAAACTGCATCCCCATCTCTTGCTTGTTCTGGCTGAACACTGTCCAAGAGTCCGCCATCCGTTGCAGCATTTGGGGAGGCAGAGCTTCCTCATAGCGACGCATTGCCGCCACCATTGGCACAATCACATAACTATTGAAAAAGCGGTAGACAGCCGATTGGCTTCCTTGTGCCAGATTTTCGCGATCATATTCTTCTAAGTACGGAATCGACGGCAGCATCCACATCCATACCTGCCGTGCCTTTAACCAGTGATGAGGACGCATCCCCATATCGGCAAACAGCGCTCCGTAATCCTCAACCGAATCTAACCCATCTCCTTTTTCTGGAGGCACACCCATCAAGGGTTCCCCAACTATGTTCTGGGTATAAGGCTGAAGCTGATGTACGCAACAGTCCAAGAATTCATAGAAGTAATCGCTGATGCTGTCGAGTGCCTCCCCAAAAATGTACTCTAGTTCTGGTTCCTCCAGTAAAAGGCGCTTCATGAACTTTTCCATTTGCAATTCTTTCCACGCCCGCAGCTTGTTCCACACATCTTTGACAATGACTTCCTCTTGTGGTGTGAGGGGAACTACTTCGGGCATCTGGAATTCAGTTTTGCCGTTGCTCTGAGTTGCTGCTGCGTGGAGGCGACGATTTCCGTTCTGTCCCAACAGCGTCAGCGTGCTGCTACTTCCCTCACTAGTACTTTGGGTGAGGCGCGTTTTCAGCTTCAACTGAGGTGCGAGATTCCAGTTTGCGATCGCCCATTCTAACT
>NZ_DASQZC010000676.1:0-6217 GCF_035638895.1 Nostoc sp.
ATAGCACTAAACTCTGACTCTCAGGAACGAATAGAAATGCTTCATTGAGTTGAATCGGCCCAACAGGCTGGGATGGAATTTGATTGAATAGAAATGCAGAAGGATTCACACTCAGCAAAGGGTTAAGCGGATTGACGGGTGGGTGAAGTCATGGAAAATTCTCCACCACCCGGAAACTGGATCGCATTAGCTGTTGTGCCAATAAATGAACCATTAACATTTAATGAGGCATTTTGTCCAAATATGATGCCGTTAGGATTCATTAAAAAGAAATTAGCATTACCTTGAGTTACAAGTGTTCCTTGGATGTCAGAGGGGTTTCTCCCTGTAACTCGCACCAAAATATTGTTGATGGTAGGGGCGTTTTGGAAATTGACTACCTGATCACTTGGAATACTAAAGTTGCTAAAACTATGGAATAAATTTGTATTGCCAACGGTTGTACCCCCTGTAATATCCAAGGTAGTGTTGTCGATTTGCTGCACTTGAGTTCCCACAGAGGCATCAGGAGTGACCTGAGCAAAGGTAGGATTGCACACTTGTCCGCTAATCGTAATTCCCAGAAACCATCTCCAACAAGTACTCCTGAAAGCGGACATTGCACCCCCTTGGCTTTGTAGTGGTTACCTAACAACAACACTGCACTAGTAACTTGGAACGTTTTATTAGTAAGCTTTTTTGAACTTACTTTAATCTAGCGATCGCGTTGGATCGCAACTCAATTACCTAAAAATAAATTACCGACACTTATAATCGGATTTTTCAAAACGAGGGTTGAAATAAGCATCCGTGCAGAACTTACGCGCTTGGATTTGATGACCTCTTTTCAACATCCTGTAAAAAAGATTGGGAGATTTGCATAAGAATACTTCATTCCCATGAAATAAGGAAGGAGCTGTTCTAAAGGTGTTATTGCACGTACAGAGAAAATGGCAAATTAAACAAACAGTGTGCAGCGCTTAAGCGCGTGCCCAAAGTTACGGCTTGCCGAAAGTTACACACATCACACACAATTGCGGAAAATTATATTATGTCCAGACTAATTGTTTCTTTGCCCCCATTAGAAGGCACTTCTAGTTCCGATCTAGTGGTGGGACAAGAGGATAATGCATTACCAGCAATTGGAATTGAGGTTCTAAAAAACGGAGTCATTGATACCCAAGCAAGTAACGACACTATCGAGGGTAGTGCCACTGGCGGCACAGATGACGGCACCGGAACTGGCGATACTGGCGGCACAGGCATTGTTAACAGTGGCACCATCAATGCAGGGGAGGGAGGCGATACTCTCAAAGGTACTGGCACTGGCGGCTTAGGCAGCTTAGGCGGCACAGGCATAGGCATTGCTAACAGTGGCACCATCAATGCAGGGGGGAAAGGCGATACTATCAAGGGTACTGGTACTGGCGGAACTGGCGATACTGGCGGCACAGCCACAGGCATTGCTAACAGTGGCACCACCAATGCAGGGATGGGAGACGATACTATCGAAGGCGCAGGCACTGGCGGTGAAGGCTATCGAGGTTACCTTGGATTTAGTATAGGTATCTCTAACACTCAGGGCGGCTACATTAATGGAGGAGATGGAAAAGATTCGATCAAGGGAACCGGAAACGGGGGCATCAATAATACTCAGGATAGCCGCATTGATGGAGGATTGGGGGACGACTTGATCACAGGAACTGCACTTACTTATGAGGAGAGTGCTCAAGGAATTTCTAACACTGGGAGCAGCGATATTAATGGAGGACAAGGGAACGATTCCATCTTTGGAACTGGAACTGGTAGTGGTGATATTGCGGATGGTACAGGCATCTTTAACAGTGGTGCTAGCGTGATTAGTGGAGGTCTTGGAAACGATTCTATTACTGGTATCGGCAACGGTGGTGCTGCCGTTGTGCTACCTTTTGCATCATACAATGCAAGTAGAGGTATAGGCATCTCCAACAGTGAGGGTAGCGTGATCAATGGAGACCAAGGAAACGACTTTATCTCTGGCACAGGCATCGGCGGTGCAGGGTTCTACGATGATAACCCTTTTGGGAGCGGCCCAGTGAAGATTGCACCCGGTGTAGGTATAGGCATTATTAACAGTGGCACTATCAGTTTAGGCGATGGCAACAATACCATCATCGGTACTGGCATGGGTCTAGGCACAGGTATTCTTAATACCAATGGCATTATTTCTTCTGGGGCAGGAGCTGATACCCTTACTGGCTATGGCACCAGCATTGGCATCCAAGGCGGCACGATTGATGGCGGAAACGGTAACGATTCCTTCAAGGCCCGTCGAATTGATGATAGCGGTAATCCCGTTTCAAACCAAGGGGGCGCTATTGCCGATATTGTGATTAAGGGTGGATATGGAGCCGACACATCTGATGTTGGTTACGGTAATGCCACGATCGATGGTGGTTCGGGATCGGACAAGCTAATTTTGCCTGATTTCAAAAGTGATTATACCATTCTAGGCAGCTCGAACAATTACACTATTAAGCGCGATCAGTTCACGTTGAATGTATTGAATGTTGAGGAAATTGCCTTTTTTGGCGTTCCTCCACAGGACAGTATGCAAGGGGTTACTCTTTAGGGATTTCCAACAAGCACACTAGTTCTGGATGTTCCTCCTTCAAGATGTTTGAAAAGTTTTATTGTAGGTATCAAAAAGTTCTGAACCTCTTAAATTCCTCGATAAATTGGAGGACTTAGATTCCGGTTTTCCACCAATTTATCGGAGAGTGGGCGCGGTAAATTGGGTTTCCCCCATGAGCGACTAGCTTGGATGTTGGGGGAATCAATAAGTCTTAGATACAGCCAAATACTTTTCAAACATCATCTAAGACCGCTTTGTAGCGGAGCTTTTTTTAGCTTACTTTAATACGAATTCTTAAACTACCGTAATTAGATTTTTTACTCTCATAGCAAAATCTATACCTCTCTGTACACCAGTCTGTATAAGGGTTGGGGGTTGCTCCAAGTAGTGCTAACTTGAAGCGGATTTTTTCTTGAGGGGAGACAAAATACCCTGAAATAGATATATGGCAAGTAGTGTAGCAATTTATGGTAAAAGAAAAAGAGCATTAATTCGCAATAAGGTCAAAAAATTAAACGTATGGGTGTTCAAAAATATGTCGGTAGAATTAAAGAATCTGGGCGGACAATTCGCCGTCATAGCAGTTTTTATATTGGATTATATGGGTCTAACTGGGTTGATTTTATGGAAAATTCTTATGAATTAGTAGCTAAGTTAATGACACTAGCTCCTAATAAGCGTAAGTATTATCAACAAGGGGAAAGAGCTATGAGGCTTATCCTATCGGCATCCTAGCCCTTTTTGTCCCCCCGTAAGGATTTTTTAGCACTACCTTTGGGATAGCTGCGATGAAGCGATCGTCTACGGTGCGATAAATTCAGCTTCATGAATCGCACACTTGTAAATCCTTATATCAATTAAATTACCATATCTATGAAACAGGTACTGCGCTGGCATATTCCAGCAATCGTTCCCATCCCCAGACCCATGCAGTTTTTACTCTTATCTCTTTACCGTTGCTAAATTTGATAAATTCTCCACCTCCGTCAAAAAATACATCAACAACTAACTGATTCCGCACATCGCGTCCCCACATTTTTTCTGAGGCTTTCCACCACCGTTGTCCAGGCGAAGAGAACATGGGCAATTCTAAATATTCATCACGCCATGCTTTAGGCTTCCAATTATCCTGTAGCGCACGAATTAATAAGGCGTTGGGGAAAATCTCTTTCTCGTGTTCACTCAGCCACAGTGCATACTCAATTGCACTTCGCAAGGTATCCTCTAAATTATACGAACAACCTTCAAGTGCGTCTTGGACTTCGGTATCACCGAAATTAACACCAATAGTTAGCAACGCTGGTTCGTATTTCTTAAATACCTCGTACTCAACCGATTCTTTTTCCCAAAACCACATAGTAGACCCCTAACTATGTTGAGCATCTAATCAAAATTTACCATTGAGCATCCCAAACTAGGGTATGAAGTCAGCATAACCTAGAAAACCTGTGGGACTACCGCCAACATCACCTAGATCGCCGAAAATGAAATCACTTTCTAGAGTCCAAGTCAGATTGTCGTTACCAAGAGTACCGTTAATAGATGCCATGTCCATCACTCCTTGTCAAACTTTAATTTAAACAGATGATAACAAGTGACGATTCAACTAAAAGATGTGGGCAACCGTTTGAAAAAGAATTTCTAGTTTTATCTGGAATGCTGTGCTTAGACTTTGTAGTTCTTTACTATTGTTATTCTTATGCTGAAATAAACAGCAATATGTGGAATCAAAACTATGCGTGATGTAATTTTTCATGCTTTTAATTGTAAATACAAAGATATTATCAATGCAGTCGATAAAATTCATGATGCTGGTTATGGTGCAATCCTAATTCCTCCGCCCTTATACTCAGATAAAAATGGCGACCAATGGTGGCAACGTTACCAACCGAAAGATTACAGCGCTTCCGGCTATTATGCAATACAGTTTTTCTCCTTGCCCTTTCCTATCAAAGCTGTCAGATTTGAGGATGTACCTCATAGCTGCCGTAAGTGCTGTATCGAGTTCTTTTATCTCATTTGGGAGGAAAACAAGAACTTATTGACTTGATTCAGAAATGTCATGAGACTGATCCTAAAATTCGAGTCTATGCTGATATAGTCATTAACCACATGGCTAATGAAAGTAGAGCGGAACCATTAAATTTTCCAGGTGAAGCCGAACTTCAAAAATATAGAAGTGATCCAACATTTAAAGATAATCTTTTATATGGTAATTTAAACGAAGGTCTGTTTTCGCCTTGGGATTTTAATCAAACTAGCAATATTCAAAATCATGAATGGTCTAATCGAGACAGAGTTATATTTGGTAAGTTAAGCGATTTACCCGATCTGAACGATTCACCTTGGGTTTTATTACAACAACGAAATATGCTTGTTGCTTTAGCAAATATGGGTTTTGATGGTTTTCGTATTGATGCAATCAAACACATGACGGAAAGGATGATTGATAATTTTGCTGATTGCGAACAGATAGCTTCTAAGTATCTATTTGGCGAAGTTTTGACTGGTAGCGATCACGATGAAAATATTTTTATCGATCCCTTTATTCGAGAAACTTGGATATCTGCCTACGATTTTCCTCTATTCCAAACTATTAGAGAAGCATTTGGTATTGGTGGCTCATTAAGAAGACTAGCTCATCCCGAAGCTGAGGACAATGCCTTGCCTTGGCATCGGGCAGTAACTTTTGTTATTAATCATGACATTCCCTATAATGATGGTTTTCGCACTTGGTTATTAGATCGACAAGATGAGCATTTGGCTTATGCTTATATACTGGGAAAAGATGGAGGAGTTCCTTTAATATTTTCTGACCAGAATGAATCAGTTGGAAAACATCCTGAAGACAGAGATAGATGGACAAAGATTACCGAACGACCAGATATTTTCAGCATGATTAGTTTTCATAATGCCGTTCATGGAGAACCGATGGCAATCTTATATGAAAGCGACACTGTATTAGTGTTCCGTCGAGGAAATATGGGAATTGTTGCCATTAACAAAGGTGGAACAGAGAATTGGGTTGAATTTAATACTTGGGGTTTAAAAAATCCAGGAAACTATACAGATTCAATTCACAAACATCGGATGAAACTTTCGGGTAATCGTTTTACTCTATATATCCCTCCCAGAACTGCTCAAATGTGGTTAGAGGATGAGTTACATTCTATATAGATATTAATCGCCCTTTTTAGCTAATTGAAGAGGTTAAACCCTCAGAGACAAGCTCAATATCGAGACTGGGTATGAAACTAGGCTTGTTCTAAAGAGTGGCAAATTGGGTTCCCTGGAAGGACAAGCCACCAGTGTTGCGGTTGTAACTGAGATACTGTTGGCGAATTGCGATCACTACCCTCAAAGCATTGAGATGTCGTAGCGCCTCACTTCATAAATTGTGGTTTACATGAATTCGCCAACGGTATCCGGTGATGCCACTATCAACGAGAGAATGGGGCTTCAAGCGGTGTAGACTGTCCGTTAATGGCGGCTATAAAAGGACACTCCTCATTCCCTACTCAGATTTCTTCTTGAAGCGATAGGCCATTCCGGCATGGCAACTCTTGGAGACGCTCCGCGTAGCTTGCTTCCACGGAGTGGTACGCTTACCGCTTTCATGCAATG
>NZ_DASQZC010000677.1:0-3851 GCF_035638895.1 Nostoc sp.
AATAAAATCCGGGCGATGCTAAAGATGGCAGCGCTAAGGGCAGCACTCACGGGGATTGTAATTAGCCATGCGCCAGCAATGCCTTTTAGTGTTTGAAACTTAATCGACTTGATATTTTGCACTAGTCCAATACCAACTACACCGCCGACGAGAGCGTGGGAGGTGGAGACTGGTAAACCTAGCCGGGAGGCGATGAGGATGGTGGTAGCAGTAGCAAGTTCGGCACAAAATCCACTGCTAGGTTGCAAAGCAATAATGTTTTCGCCAATAGTGGCAATGACTTTTTTACCCCAGACAGCTAAACCACCAACAATACCAGCACCACCAAGGATTAAAATCCAAATGGGGATGGTGATACCATCTGTCGGTATGCTACCAGTGCGATTGATGTAGATGATCGCAGCTAAAGGAGCGATCGCATTTCCCACATCATTAGAACCATGAGCAAAGGCGACAAAGCAAGCACTTAGTAGTTGGAATCGGGCGAATAAACTTTCTACGGGATTGGGGAGTAGGGAGTGGGGAGTGGGGAGTAGTTCTTCTTTATCTTTCCTGTTTTCCAATTGTCGCCAACTAATGATTGTGAGTCCAACTGCTGCTACTGCACCGATTAACAGTGGGATGTCGTAAGCAGGGATTGTAAAACCAATTTGCTCAATTACAAAATTGGTTAGCGGTTGAGTTAGCGATGGTAATACAATTACGCCGAATACACCTAGCAGCGCAGTACTCAACCAGGGAATCCATTCTTGTAACTGCACTACTTGATTGGGTTGATCTAAAATCCAGTGCTTTATTAGACTGTAAAATAAAGCAGCGATCGCACCACTAATTAATGGCGTTAAAACCCAGCCAATGCTGATCAAGCCAATTGATGACCAATCAATTGCACCTACTCCTAAAGCTACCCAGCTAAATCCAGCGATCGCACCTACAACCGCATGAGAAGAGGATACAGGTAAACCGCGTGATGTGGCAATTTGCAACCATACACCACAAGATATTAGTACCGTTACCATTCCAACAACGAATATTTGGGGTGTCGCTGCGAATAAGGCAGGATTCGCAATTTTCGTTGCGAGAGTTTCCGTTACCTCATGTCCAAACAATACAGCACCCGTAAACTCTAAAACCCCAGCAATTATCAGTGCTTGTTTGAGGCTAACAGCTTTGGAGCCTACAGAGGTTCCCATCGCGTTAGCGACATCATTTGCTCCGAGATTCCAGGCGACATAGAAAGCTAGTAGAGCAACTGCAACTAGGGTAATAAGCATTTTTTTGAGGCTAGCAAGGATATGAGGGAGCAGAGGGAGATCACAATTCAAAATTCAAAATTGAACAGATCCCCCTGATCTCCCTTTTACGGATAAATTAAGATTTTATAAGTATCCGGTGTAGGTGCGATCGCTTGCTCCACAGCTGCTGATAAATCTTTCAATGGATAGCGATCGCTAATCAAGGCTTTTACATCTATTCGCTGATTAAATACAATATCAGCTGATAAACTCTGAAGCCGATAAGATGAGCTATAACTTCCTATCAAGTCAATTTCTCGACGGTAAAGAATATTGGGATTAATGGGAATTTCCACCTCATCAGGGAATTCGGCGAAAAATAATATTTTGCCACCTTTGCGAGTACTATCAAGTGCTTGAAAGAAAGCTTTTTCGCTAGGAACAGCCAGCAGAGTAATATCAACACCCAGTCCACCAGTTAGGGCATGGATTTTTGCTGTTAAATCGGGATCACGAGCATCAAAAGCCGCCTCTGCACCGACACTCAAGGCTTTATCAATTCTAGAGGGTAATAAATCGGTAGCGATCGCTTTTGCTCCGAAATACTTCACCAACATAATGAACATTAACCCAATAGGCCCAGCACCAGTAACTAATACAGTTTGTCCTGGGGCAATTTGAGCTTTTTTCACTGCCTTCAAACAGCAGTTAGTTGGTTCTACAAAACTTGCTTCTTCAAAACTGATATTATCAGGGATGGGAATTAGCCCGCCGTTTTCCACAATATGTCCAGGAACCTTGACATAATCAGCAAAACCGCCACCACTGGCGTTAAAGCCTGCGGTTGTGGAAATGTTTTTGTAGACATCACACATAGAGAAATTATCATTTAGGCAGTACGCGCAACGCATACAGGGGATGTGGTGCATCACTGCTACCCGTTGTCCAACTTGCCAACCTTTGACATTATTGCCTAATGCTGCGATCGTGCCGGCAGTTTCATGTCCAAAAATGCGCGGTGGTTCATACAGTGGATAACGAATTTTTTTAATATCTGATTGACACAACCCCACAACCCGCACCTGTACCAGCACTTCATCTGGTTCTAGGGTTGGAACTGGGATATCTTCGTAAGAAAGTTGATTAACGCCTCTATATACCTGTGCTTTCACGTTGGTTTTTCCCCGCTCAACGATACTAGATGTAACATTAGCAGTCAACGTTAGGCTATCAGGTTTAAGATTTCTGTGTTTTGGCTTGTTCTAATTCTGTTTCTAAGCTTTGTTCAAATCTTTGGAATGCTTCAACATCTACCGCTAAAAGATATCCCCCAATACCGCCATTCTCAAGCCTGAGAATCTCACCCCGGTTGTCCTTAGCAGTAATTGTTAAAATTCCTTCTTTTTGCCAAAGTCGATAACGTTCACCCTCAAAGCACCGGCCACCTTCTGGTGCCTTCTTTGCAAACTGACTCTTCAAAGCTTTTTTGGCAGTTTGCACAATTTCGTCACAATAAAATTGGCAACGAATACTACAAGTAAACTTTGGTACTCTATTCTTTCTTTTTAAATTATTTTTTTCCAACCTATCAAGGGTTTCAGGAACACTCCTTGGAAGTTTAAGCGCATTAGACTGCTCCCAAATAATTTTAATCATTGTTCCTGGATGTTGTTCATCAAGGTAAACCAAAAAATCATCTGGATGCCAAGCCTCAATCTTATAAGGAGCTAAAGATTTTACAGGAAAGTCATCAAGGTTACTAGTAACAATGACTTCTGCTTTAGCAACTATAGCAGCAGCTACAACATGGTGATCGCCTGGATCGTTTGTCATTGCTGCAACTAAATACTCTGGTACTTCCACCATTGCATCAGGAAAGTTTGTCTTGATTTGTTCTTGAAAGTATGCTGCCTGAGCATCTGTTTTCATTCTTCCATCTTTTAAAAGGTTACGAGTAGCACCATCCAGAATTTCTTGTGAAAAATGAAGTTCGTATAACTCTGCCTCAGCAGCACGCATCAGAGTATCACACAAAGGCATAGGGTAGATGACACAGGAATCCAAAACAACCGAGAGTACCATTTTACTGATCTAATTCGCTACTTTCGTCATCATAGAACCCCTCATCTTCTAAAAACTGAGTAAATTGCTTAAGTCCTTCCCTACGCTTACTATCGCGCTGTTTCTTATATTTCACCAGATCCTCAAAACGAACACGTCGATGTGTTCCGACCATAATGTAGGGAATTTCCCCCTGTTCTAATAACTTAATTAAATGAGGACGTGAAACTTTAAGAAAGTCTCCTGCTTGTTGAGTCGTTAGTTCTCGATCTTGAATAGCTACAGATACCACTTTACCTGATGCCATTGCATGAACAGCTTGATATAACACCTGATACACCGAATCGGGAATGGAAATTTCTTCTCCGTTTGCTCCTACCAGTTTCGCTTGGGAACCTTTAACGCTCAGTATGCGCTCCAGTTCTTTGATAGATTGAGCTTCTAGCTGTGGAGATATTACAGAATCTAAAGACATGTTCTGTTTTAACATCATATTAGCCTACTACTGTGTTGCAGGGTTTGTCATTAGCAATGCAATTTACACTGTTAATCTTA
>NZ_DASQZC010000678.1:0-3443 GCF_035638895.1 Nostoc sp.
TAACTTATATAGAATAACTTGGAAGGTATGCGGAGATTATAGAAGCCGTCTGCGGGATGGAGTAAGATGTAGCGAAACTAAAATTCCCAAAACTAAAGGATATGTTGATCCCGTTTACGTCTGGGCAGCTAATGGGGTGCAATTTATTAATAAGCAACACTTTGTTAATAGCTATTGGGCTACAGGATTGTTTGTCAAGTCTAAAGGATGCTTGAACTCAGGTAAGCCAGAACAAGAGCAATTTTATAATGTAAAAAATTTCACCAGGGATAAAACGAATCCTGTTCCTACCGCAGCAAACGTGAAGATTGAACCTCTGTCAAAGCAGGAAAAGCAAACAGTAGTAGAACTTGCCTTCAAGGACGCAGAAGTAGAAAATTATGCGCTGAAAAATTTCGGTGTGTCAGCAACCACAGGATTAATACCCACTGGGAAAACTTGCTTAACAGTAGACGAATGGAAGAAAACGCAATCGTAGTAAGAATCAGGCACAGTCGCTTCCTTGGATCGCAGTTCAGTCGCGGCGACTTCCTCCATCTCCAGCATAACCAACCAACGCAAGTATTGTCTTATTCTTTCTTAGATAAAGAAAATAATTTAACTTGTTGACCCCTTGTCCCCTGCTTGCGGTAAGTTAACTTTAACCTTTAACCCCAGTTGGTCTAACAACCCCAACAGCCAAATCGGTTTGGGGTCAGAGGGAACAGTGAAACCCAAAATTTTTGATGTGAGCAGCATAGTCAACAGCGATCGCCAACATATTTAATAGATGTTGGTCGTCAGCAGTGATTTCCTTACCAGCGACGAGTCGAGAGAGAATAATGGCACATCAAATTGGGATAATCTCTTTTAGTCGTAAATATTTTTACCCCTGATCAAGATGCCAGCGCCTTTAAAAGTTAACCTGTCACCAACAGAAGATCAAGCCCTACTAGCACTCACTCAAGCAAAAGGTATACCACCAAGAACTCAAAGTCGTGCCACTGTACTACGCTTATCAGCTGCTGGATGGACAGTGCTAAAGATCGCACAATACTTAAAATGGCATCCACAGACTGTACGCGACACAATTCATCGCTGGTACTGGGGCAAACTCGATAGTTTGTGGGATTGTTCGCGTCCGGGTCGCCCTCGCCGATGGCATAACCCAAATATGAAATCTCTGCTTCAATTCAAAATATCTTTATTTAGCTATCAACTTATTTTTATTTTATTTTCTTACATCTCTTACATCTATTTAATGCTATTTCTCCACAGTCATGGCGTTTCTACTACTTATGCAGTCAAAATTTACAGGCAGTACAAGGATGAAACACTCGCTACTCTCACCAGCAATCCCTACCAGTTAGCTGCTGACATCTACGGTATTGGTTTTCTGAGAACTGATAAAATTGCCTTTAATTTAGGAGTTGCGCCTGATAGTCAGTTCCGTTACCGTGCTGGTTTAATTCATGTTTTGAACGAAGCTGCTGCCGATGGGCATTGCTATTTACCCCAGCCAAAACTCATTGAGAATGTTATCAAACTGCTGACTACAGCAGATCACACACCCGAAGAAGATGCCCTCGCTGATATTATCAAAGATATGGCACTCAAGGATGACTTAATCCGCGAGAAAAGCTCAGACCAAACGCTGCTATGTTATCTACCAACGTACTTTCACACCGAACAGAACCTTGCTCAATTAATACAATCTAGATTTTGCCAACCAGTTGCACAAGATATGCCTCGTGTTCGCGCCTGGATTGAGCGCTTCACCAAGAGTCGTAAAATCAAACTTTCACCACAGCAACGGCTAGCGGTAGAAATGGCTGCATATTCAAGGGTAATAATTCTTACTGGTGGCCCCGGTTGCGGTAAAACTTTCACCACCCAGATCATAGTCTCTCTGTGGAAAGCAATGGGCAAATCTATCGCCTTAGCTGCGCCAACTGGACGCGCTGCTCAACGCCTGAGTCAAATCACACAACTCGAAGCCAAGACGATACACTGCTTGTTGGAATTTGACCCAAAGACAATGGGCTTCAAACGCGATAATCAAAACCCTTTACCCCATACCGCAATTGTCGCGCTAGAAGCTAGTATGCTTGATTTGTTTCTGGCATCTTCTTTGGTAAAGGCGATACAATACGGTTCCCAACTACTGCTAGTGGGTGACATTGACCAGTTACCCTCTGTCGGCCCCGGTCAATTCCTTGCTGACTTGATTAATTCTGGTCACGTTCCGGTGGTGCGGTTGACCAAGGTATTTAGGCAAGCCCAACAGAGCGCAATTATCACCGCTGCTCACCAAATTAACCGAAGCCAGTTTCCCACAATTGAACCGATTTCCGATAATCCCGTGTCTGAGTGTCTGTGGCACGGCGGCGGTCATCACCCCAAACATGGTGTTAAAGCAATATCCGAAATCATTACAGACTTGATTCCCCGCCTGGGTTACAATCGAGCTACTGATGTGCAAGTGCTTTGCCCCATGTCGCAGGGTTTGCTTGGGACTCGTAACCTCAATACCGTATTGCAGCAGTTGATTAATCCCCCCAGTCCCGACAAAGTAGAGATTACCAGGGGCGGGAATTTATTACGAGAAGGCGATCGGATCATTCAACTGACTAATGATTATAATCACGAAATTTTTAATGGCGACTTCGGAATTATCAAGGCCATTGATCTTGAAGAGATGGAAGTTACTGTACAGTATGGTAAGCATACTGTCGTTAGAACCAGAGCAGACTTAAATCAAATTGCCCTCGCCTGGAGCCTCACCATTCATCAAAACCAGGGTTCAGAATATCCGGTAGTAATTCTGCCAATTTATACGCAGCCTTATATGATCTTGTCTCGTAAACAGTTGTACACAGCATTAACTTGTGCCAAGCAGTTAGCGATTGTCGTTGGTTCCAAGAAAGCGATATCCAAGGCTTTGCGTTCTAGTGACGGACAACTGCGATATACGCGATTACAGCAGCGCTTGGAAAGCGCTTTTTTGCACCCGACGATTGCAATTTAGAAATGTTCAACTTAACAATTTCACCCGGCTTGCGGTTGTTGCTCTCAATCAAGAGTGAGAAATCCGGGCTAGCTGTGCTTTTGCCCCCTGTCTCGTAAGCGACGGCGGGGCATTTCATTACTGGTAAGTGCCTTGGCACTTCTTGAGAAACTACTTCTCTAGCTCCCGTTTGCGGTTCTAGAAAAAAGTGTCTTAAACACAAAGCAATCAAACCACTCTCAAAAAATAAACTAAAAATGACTCTATAGTTTTATGGCGTGATAGCGCTTAAAAAGCAGTACACTGCCGCATAAATAAACTTTGGAGTCCGCTCTTTGACCTCTTATATCATTTATTAACTATAAAGTCATTTTTAGTTTATTTTTTTTCACCTACTTTTAGGTTTTTCAAAATAAATACCCTGCTGAACAATTGCATAACAGTATTGTGTTTGTCA
>NZ_DASQZC010000679.1:0-2022 GCF_035638895.1 Nostoc sp.
ATTATTCGTTTGAATATCGACTTAACCTTAACTTACACTATATGTTGATGGTATAGAAGCGTGAGTTGCTTCCGGTGGATACTGCCTCCTAAGTATTTGAAGGTGAGTGGCTATTTGCATCATCCTGTCGCTAAATATAAAACATGAATAGCACTAAGCACCGATATATTTATTAATAGTTAAGAGTTACCAAAATTTTATCGGCTAAGGCAACTTTCTGAGTGGGGTAAAAATGCCTGTATTCTTGACTGGGCTACAACTTTAGGTCGGGCAATGCTATAGACAACCACGAAACGAGCGAGTAACTATTATATCTATCAAATCTTGGCTATTTCTAAAGACCACAAGTGGTATCCGTAAGGTCAGGCAACAAATTAAAGCTTGGCTGAAATCTGGGGTGATAGACAAAGGAGCGTTTTCTGCCACATCTGAGGGTACGCCGCAAGGAGGTGTCATTTCACCATTGCTAGCAAACATAGCCCTCCACGGAATTGAAGAAAGGATAAAACAGGATTTTCCTAAAATGTCACAGACACAAAGGGAAACTTGGTTTCACAAAAAAGGTACTCAATTTGTACCTCCAAATATTATCCGTTACGCGGATGATTTTGTGATTCTCCATGAAAATAAAGCCGTTGTCCAAAGATGCCAAGAAATAATCTCGGAATGGTTAGCTGGCATAGGATTAGAATTAAAACCAGAAAAAACTCGGCTAACTCATACACTCAACCATGAGTTAAGTGAGGATGGTAAAGCCGGATTTGACTTCCTCGGTCATCACATCCAACAATACCCCGCCGGGAAATACCGGAGCAATATAGATGCTCACGGTAACATATTAGGTTTTAACACCCTCATCACCCCATCCGCGAAGGCGAGTAAGGCTCATCAAGAGGAAATCGGGAAAATCATCACAAAACATAGGTCTTCGCCCCAAACGGCACTAATAAAAGACCTCAACCCTGTCATAAGGGGGTGGACTTCCTATTTTTCAAAATCCGATATCACAACAGTCGGAGAACTTTCAAAACAAGATTACCTCACATAGCTGAAACTTCGACGATGGGCAAAACGTCGCTGTGGAAACATCAATGATGGACACATCAAATATTGGACTTCCATTGGCGGTAAGAACTGGGTATTCGCAACCAGGGAAGGGACAGCGAACCCCCTCCGGTTACTTAATCATAATGAGTTTGCTTGCAGTAGCACTGATTATGTAAAAGTTAAAAGCGATAAAAGCCCCTACGATGGCGACACAGTTTATTGGAGTAAAAGACTAGGGACACACCCCCAAATGCCCAATCGTAAGGCTAAGTTGTTAAAACTTCAAAAGGGTAAATGTCCTTGGTGCGGCTTAAGCTTCCAAGAATGGGATGTTTTAGAGGTAGACCACATCATCCCCAGAACGTTAAGCGGCAAGGATGAGTACAAAAATCTGCAACTATTGCATCGGCATTGTCACGACGAAAAGACCGCAATTGACTTAAAAGAAATTCGGAAGAAAAACCACTCAAAATTTCTAGATAAATTATCTCAATTCTGGAAAAAGTTTGATTGGGAGTGGATAAATGATATTCCTAATTTCATAGGTCATGCTGTCAGGAAGTCCGATATGACAAATGGGCAACACACTGAGTAGCCGTGTGCGGTGAAAGTCGCAAGCACGGTTCCGAATGGGAGGGGTGTTGCAGTAATGCACACCTCGACCCTACCCTCAGAATAAGAAAGTAGAGATTGTACTGAAAAAGCATGATAACAAAGCATTTAAGAGATGATCTCAACCTTATGAGATAAGTTTGAGCAAATCATGATGTTCCAGTAATTTTCATAATCACGTCAAAAAAGCCAAGTTATAGCAGAATTCTGGCTCCTGAATTCTTAGAGAAAAACTATTGTTTTTTAGGAATAACGTTCCTGATTCCACTTTTATTAGAGACAGTATCACCTTTGTAGCGAGGGATAATATGAATACTGGCGTGCATAATATTTTGACCTGCGGCTCGATTGATATTTATTCCT
>NZ_DASQZC010000680.1:0-27833 GCF_035638895.1 Nostoc sp.
GAAGACGTAAATTGAAGCTTGTAGTAGGCACTAAATCCGCAAATTAAAAAACCCCATCCCGCAAGCGAGATGAGGTTGCAAAGCTGCACTAAATAAGCTGTATGAAATTGAAAAATTAAGAACTAAGCCACGACACTAGCAGAAAAAACGAAATCATTTACTGTGAGGCTAGTTGATACAATTCCCAGCAATGAAGCCAATTCTATATTTCCGGTTTTCACAATAGTGTCAGATCCCTGTTGCAATACCCTTAGACTACTGAGGCCAGTACCGCCCAGCCCGATTTTATCAATCCCGATTGTAAAATCAGTAATAATGTTCTTGCTATCTGGCAGACTGGCGTTAGCAATCCAAAATTGGTCAGCACCAGTACTACCACTGAGACGATTACCGCCCTGTTGACCGGCAAATAGCACATCATCACCATTGCCACCAAATAGGGAATCATTGACATTGGAGAAGAGTTTGTCATCTCCAGAGCCACCGTAGATACGGTTATTGCTACCGCCACTGCTAAGGGTATCGTTGCCGGAGCCACCGAAGGATAATTGACGAGAACCTTCAATTACTGTCACGGTATCAGCACCTGCTGCCCCAAATAGATTATTGTTACTACTAGCTTCAACGACAGCGATCGCATCATCACCATTACCACCATTGGCACTAGTATTTTGAGTCGGGCCGTTTTGACCAATAAATACTTGATCATCACCATCACCTGTGGACACTGATGAGTCACTACCCACAAGCACCGTGTCATCCCCGTTCCCAGTTGTGATGGTGTTACCTTTATTACCCTCGACAAAATCTACTCCGTCACCTGTAAGTAAGGTTTGATTTGGCCCAGTGGTGATATCATCGCTGGTACTGGAGCCAAACTTAATTTCTTCAGATTGAGGTTGACCTAAACCAGGAGCAAGATTGAGGGGATTCTCCAGCTTCAACAGAAGAATTTCATTGTTGTCTATAACTGGATTTTGAGGATCATTTCCAGGACGACCTGTAGAGAAAGGATAGTTGTTGTCATTAGCTACCAAAATGGTATTTTTGTCAACAACTAAAACATTTTCAATGGTGACAAATGGGAAGTCAAAGGTGGTTTTGCCATCTCCATTCAAGTCATTGGGGTCTTGGATATTTAACAAGTCTCCAACTTCTTCTTTAGCTACATAGCCCTTGGAATCTGTTTTAGACAAGTCTATTTTGTAAATCTTCTTAAATTCAGCCGCAGCCCCTTGACCACCATCCCTCTCAATGACTAGGTATTCATTATCATTAATAACTGCTAAATCGCCGATCGCATAAGCAGGATTTTCTAACTTGTAGTAAAGTTTGTTACTAGTGTACTCGCGGCTGGCGATATCAAATTCATTAATCCGCAAAGCACCAGCAGGATCACCTTGAACCGTACCCTCTAGCAGCATATAGAGTTTGGTTTTGCTGGCGTTGATTGCTCCGCCTTCAAAACCTTTGGAACCACCCAAGTTAGCAAAAGCATCTCCTGAAAGCACATCGGGGTTTTGTGGCGATCGCACTAAGTTATTCTGAGGATCACTCAAGAAATCTCGGACTTTATCCCCTGTATTTGGGTTGTCTGTAAATAGTGCATCTACCCCTAATTGGAAGAACTGCTGAAATTCTAGTTCTGGATTACCTTGGTAATCTGCGGCTAAATATAGGTCTTCGTTCCGAAAGGTGTAAGGATGAACCTGTAAACCTGCATTGTGAGCATCTTGAATTAAAGTCGTAGGAGGTAAAGTTGTCCTATCAGCATCATTAACTTCTCCATCCCCATTCACATCATCTGCCAACCCATCACCATTAGCATCAGTACCTTTGACACTAACAATCATCCGTTTCCAAGGGCCAATGCCATCAGCATAGGTGGCAATTTCAGCCAAGCCTTGTGGAGTCCGTAAATCACCATAAGTCCGAGGATCATTACTGACTTCCAAATCATAAGGCTGAGTTTCTATGAGCGTACCATTTAGCTCAATGCCAGATGCATCTAGAAGTTGAACGAGTGGAATATCCACTCCTGCTTCTGGCATAATGCGATCGTGTAGATCCTTGAGATTACCTACTTCAAAGGACTGGATGAAGATCCGACTTGGATCGGTGAAGTTCTCAGCCTTGAGTGTATCGATCAGTATCTCACTGATGTTTCTGTTAATTTTTTCGTTGGTGCCTACATAAGTGGCTTCTTCGGCAGAATAGGTGGGATGCTTCGTTTCTGGGTAGATACCAATCTTTCTACCTGTCTGGGCTTCTACCTCTTTAACCAAGTCGATGATTTCGGTTAGAGTGGGAATTTCAAATTGACCATTGAAGGATTGGTCACGGAAAGGTAGACGCTGTATCGCCCCTAAAGTCTTGATTTCTTCTAAAGTAAAGTCTTCGGCGAACCAACCTGTAATTGTATTGCCATCTAGGCTGACTGTTTTCTTGCGATCGGCAAACTGTGGATATTTGCTAATATCGTAAACGTCTGTGGTTGTATTGCTTAAATTGACGCTGCCATCACCATTTAAAATTGCCAAAGCAGGCTCATGACGAGCAATTAATACACCATCTTTTGTAACTACTAAGTCTGGCTCAATAAAGTCAGCACCATCTGCAATTGCTCGTATATATGCTTCTAGGGTATGTTCTGGAAGATCCCCACTTGCACCTCTGTGACCAATTACTTTAGGTGCTTCTCCATTTAAAGTTTTGAATTGGTCGGGTGTAGCAACGGGAGCCTCTAACAGCTTACCAGTGGCATCAAAATGTAGTAGATAGGGGCCAAACTCTTCTCCAACCCAGATTGTCCCGTCTTTATCAAAAACGAATGACTCTATATCAAAATCTGCACCAGTCAATAATCTATCACTAGTTCCTTGATTAACAATTTGGAAAGGAATCTTGTTATCGGGATCAGACAGTTGAATGTAATCTAAAACTTTAACGCTGCCATCTCCATTTTCTGTTCTCTTGAAATTTGGGTTTAAACGATTGATTCGCAGTAGGAAATCTGCACTATTGTCTTTGCTACCGTAACCATTATCTGACAAAAAATATAAAGAGTTACTGTTAGCAAACTGGACACCGCTAAAGCCCTGTATTGGCTGTCCTGGAAAAGGCCCCGTTCTGCCGTTAGCTGAAATTTCTTCACCAGAAACTGGCCCCTCACCATAGGTATCAGCAGGTAAAGAAGCAAAGCCGACTAACTCAATTGCCATAGTTTAGAATGTTGGTTGGGTATTGGGATTTCACTGCATCACAAGCTATTGAACTTTTCTCATTACTTGTGGAAAAATAAATCATGAACTCAGGCTATAAACCGTAATTACTGGGAGTTTTCAGAATTACAAAAATATAGTTTAGGCAAGCCCTTTAAGTCCAATTTTGTATTAACGCCGAGAATACATTTACGAAAAGCGTATTTTCTCAGAGTTATCAAAACATTAAACATGATAGTGGAATGTCAACTACTAATCTGTGTTAGTAAATAATTAGGATGGAAGACTGAGATTCAGAATTTAATGTTGATAGTAGTTATGAGATAATTTAGCTAGCAGTAAAGATGTTTCCATGTAAAGATTAAGATAAGATAAAATTAAACAGAAGAAATGATTAAAATATATTTGCAACCTCGTGTACTTGCAAAACACTGTAATTATCAAAAAATAAAATTTGAATTTTGCAGTTTGATATGATGTCAAGTTACAGTCGTTGACTGAAAACTCGTGAACCGTCAACGGTCAACAGTGAACAATAGCAATGGAATATTTTTTTACTTGGAAGTCCCTTAGATTATTTTGAGATTTCCGGTAGCAAATCAATTCATAAGTTCATTACAACAATTGTTGCAATGATTTAAACGTTTTTTATACATGAAAGAGTATTTGTTGCAAAGTATTGAACAATTGCAGCAACGACTTATACATTTGCAATAAATACTTAAGCCTTTCTTATACATGGAAGAGTATTTGTTGCAAAGTATTAAGCAATTGCAGCAACGACTTATACATCTGCAATAAATACTTAAACCTTTCTTATACATGGAAGAGTATTTGTTGCAAACGTTTAAATTTTCACAGATAAATTAGGCGTAATATCATGTCCGCTTGATTGCTTATTAAACCCGAAGAACCCCACCCCGCCAAAGCTGTGCTTTGTCTCCCCTCCCCGCCTGCGGGGAGGGGTTGGGGGTGGGGTATCTCGTTGTTCACGAATGATTTAGGATTGAGATAACACTAGGCAACAAACTAAGCCAAGACGCTAGCAGAGAAAACGAAATCATTTACAGTCAGGCTCGTTGAGATAATTCCTAGCAATGAAACTAACTCTGTATTTCCGATTTTTACTAAAGTGTTACTACCCTGTTGCGACAGTGTTAGCCCACTAAATTGAGTTACGCTAATACCACCAAGCCCGATTTTGTCAATCCCGATCGCAAAATCAGTCACTATGCTCTTGCTAGTTGGAAGACTACCATTAGCAATCCAGAATTGGTCAGCACCAGCAGCACCACTGAGGCGATCGCTACCCTGTTGACCAGCAAATAGCACATCATCACCATCGCCACCACACAGGGAGTCATTGACATTAGAGAAGAGTTTGTCATCTCCAGAACCACCGTAGAGACGGTTATTGCTACCGCCACTACTAAGGGTATCATTACCTGAGCCACCGGATAATGATTGGCGAGAACCTTCAATTACTGTGAGAGTATCATCGCCTGCTCCCCCAAACAAATTATTACTACCACTGGCTTCCACCACGGTAATAGCATCATTACCATTGCCACCATCGGCACTGGTCTTTTGAGCCGGGCCATTTTGACCAATAAATATCTGATCATTACCGTCATTCCCGGAAACTGAAGAGTCACTCCCTGCAAGCACTGTGTCATCAACGTTTCCAGCTATGATTGTGTTACCTTGAGTGCCTTCTACAAAGTCTGCTCCATCACCTGCACTAAAGAATTGTCCTGGCTGAAGATTGACAGTATCGCTGTTGCTAGAACCAAAACCGTTCGGGAAAGTAGGCTGTACAGTTGTCAGATTATTTGGTAGTTCCAGGATGCCGAGTTTTTCCGCAGCCGTATTACCCGTAACGTTAAAGTCATTGTCGTTAATCAAAGCTAGAGTATTGGGTGCTACCAATGCTAGACCTTCTAATTTCTCCACCCCGGTATAACCCAATTGAGCAGCATTAGTAATTAGGCTTTTGGTGACAGGGGTAATATTGGCAGCAACTAACTCCGCAGAGGAAAGTTGTTCGATGGTTTTATTAGCTGGCAAAGTAAAGTTAGCAGGGTTATTGATGTTCGTTGCCCCAGCTAAATCAATTTGGTAAATTAGTTTATTGCCAGCAGATGTACCATTGTCATCTCGCTCAACTACTGCAAATTTGCCGTTACCTAAAGATACTGCATCGCCAATTTTGTCAGTTGCCGGCAAACCTTCCAGGAGATACAAATATTCTCCTGTTACCTGCTTGCTGACAATATCAAACTCTAGAATTCGCAGGTTGAGAGAAGCTTTAGAAGTTGCGTCATTAGCAACATCTGGGTTGTCAATGGGACTTTGGATGAAAGCGTATAATTTAGTACCTTCCAGGGCTACAGCTTCAAATCCCCGGTTATTGCGGCGTTGGGCATAAACTTCTGGCAAAACCTCAGTCCCAAAAGTTCCCACTGGTTGATCTGGGTTGGGTGCAGTGGCAGTTCCTTGAGGAATAAAGCGGTCAATTAGTTTACCATTAACGTCAAAGTGGTAAATTGCCGGACGGTATTCATCTACCATCCAATAGTCTCCATTTTCCGCAATTACAATTCCTTCTAAGTCAGCACCCAAAGGATCGTTAGCTAGAATATTGTTGTCTAAGTCAACAGCAATTTCATCTGTGTAGGCTAAACCGTTTCCTACAGCTTGCAAATTAGGCAATCCGGTTAATGGTGTCGTCCCATCTTGGCGGAATAGTCCTGTTCTATTGGTAATGCTGATTTCACCTGTGGTGCGGTTGAGTTCAAAACTGACTATTTCTGGTTGGAAGTCGGGTAAGAAAAATGGTCTGTTTGAACCATCAGGTTCTCCATTGGGGCCACGGTCTGTGTGGGTGACAAACTTCAGGTTGCCATTTGCTGCAAACCCTTGGAAATACAACCCAGAAAAACCACCTAAGAAAATATCTTGATTTTCAGAGGTTGTTCCTAACTTGGGTAGGTTTTCAAATTCATAGATAGTTAACTTGGGTTGAGCAACAGGATTTCGTGGATCGTAACTAGTGGTGTCAATAGTTAGAGAATTAGGGAAGGCATTGGCAATATTTTCCCAAGGCACCAGCTTGAAGTTAGAATTGATGTTTTCTTCTTCACCTTCATCGCTGACTATTTTGGCAGGTTCATTAGAACCATCTTGAGTGACAAATAAACCAAATGGAAAGTTAGGCCCCACTGGCACGTTAATTACATCTGCACCGTCTGACTCTTGTACGCTGTCAATGGCCCCATTGTTACCAACAGCAAAGTTACCCACATATTCGTTGTTACCTTCACGAGTGTAAGCAACAAAAGTGTTGTCACCTTGGCTAGATGCTAATAAGTAGCCTGTGCCATTTTTGCCGTAATAAATGGTCAGTCCTTCTACGTCATCGGTAAGGTTAGTACCGCCTAAATCTCTGACTTGATCAATTAGCTTGCCAGTTGTGCCACCGTTTGGTTCTGCTTGGAACTTCCAAATCCCGACATTTTCTTGTCCAATGTAGAGGAAGCCAGTTTCTTGGTCTACCACCATACCCTCAGTTTGAGGATCACGACCCTCAATTGTGGGTATAGTGAATTCCCGCACCCGTTCAGCCCCAATTTGGCCATTACCTTTGTCAATCAGTTTAAACTGAGCTATGTCTCCAGTTTCTCGCCGACTGGTAAAGACATAGTAATCATTAGTTACAGGGCTACGGTATAAGGTAAGTCCGTAAGAACTGCGAGTTGATGCAGAATAGGGAGGTTCAAAAGGTGCTGCTTGGAAGATAGTAGCAATATTGCTATCGGTGATATCTTCCAAATATTGTCCGGGGGTGGAAGGATTGGGGTTAATTTTGAAGATTGCTAGTTTGTCGTTGTTGCGATCGCTAGCGACAGCAATATCAACAGATTGATTGCCTAATTTGAAACCGTATTGTAGGTCAATGTTGTTGTAGCGAATGCCACCGGGATTAACTGTCTCTAACAAATTACCAGACAAGTCATAAACCCGCAGTCCGCCATTTTTGACTGAGGTTAATACTAGACTATCAGCAGAGTTTGTGGCATTAACATAGATAGCAGGATCATCAGCATCAGCCCGTTGATCAACTGGGAGTGTTTCATCGTCAAATAAATCAGGGCGGGTTTCTAGTATGGGTGCAGCAGTAGGAACTAAGTCTGCATCTAACGTGAGAATTTGGGTAAATTGGCTTTGATTGAAATTGTTATCACTTACTAGCACAATCGACTGGCTACCATCTGCTAGTTTGGGGCCAAAGGTGATGCCTTCGATGTTATCTGTACCATTAGGCAAATCCAGATCATTTAAATTTAATAGCAGACGCTTTTGAGCAGGTTGGATCGCTGCTAGTTGTTCAGCACTCAAATTATTGAGAGAATCGTAGAAGCTAATGTCAGTTGCACCTTGCAAAGAAATTTCGTAGATTTTGATCGTGTTGCCTACACCTTGTGCAAAGGAACGCTCTAACGCCAGTAATGTGCCATGATTATCGATCGCAAGTAAATCTGTCAAACCATTGTCAGCAAAGCCTGTACTAGGGTTGGGCACATCAGCGATCGCATCAGTAATGTAAAGGTATTCTTTGTCTGGTTGTCCACTAAGTAGATTGTATTGCAGAATCCGGGAAGGGCTGCCACTAGTGAGCGAAGCCCTTAATCCATCTTGAGAAAGCGCGTTTTCAGTGGCGGTGAATAGGGTTTTCTGGTCGGGTGTAATAGTGAGGCTTTCAAATGCCAAATTATTGTAAACGCCTGATGTCTGCGTATCGCCTGCATCTACAATACTGTTGCTGTTGGTATCTTCAACTACTGGTAGGAATTTGCTGGGAATAAGTAGCGATCGCAATTCTTGTCCTGTAGTCACCGAAAATTCCTTAATAAAGGGATTGCTAACACGACCAGCAGTAGGATTAACTTCGCCTTCTGAAGAGATGAAGATTGTCCCATTATTGGTTAAAGCAATGCCTTCAGGGTCAATGCTAAATGTTGCAAATAAGTTGCCATTGCTATCTTTCAGGGGCGTGACATTGGTAAAAGTCACCCCAGTATCAGTAGTAAAAGTATAGAAGCGGGCGGGGCCAAATTGAGAGCGATCGTCTGAGATAGCGTAGTAGCGGTTGTTAGCTGCATCGTAGGTGACACCAGACAATCCACCCAGTGGAGTTTCTACTCCATTCACAGTTCCCGCCGCGCCAGCAGGAATAAAACCAGTAACGAAAGTAGACTGCCCCTGAAATTCTAGACGGGGAATGGTTTTACCTGGTTCAGTTGGCCCAGTTTGCACATCTGTAAATACTAAGCGATGGTCAGAACTGGGGAAGGGAAAAGTACCTACCAAAGGAAATGTCGAGTCGGTATTCAGCGGCCAAAATATTCCTGAATTGGCAATTGCCAAGTCAGCAGAGGGTAGAACATAGTCAGTCCGCAGGTTTCCAGGAGCTGTATCAGCAAAGTCTGCGGTGTCAAAGCTAGGATTACCGTTTTGGCTAGCGTTTGCACCACCTTGTAAGTCTGCTTGTTGGGAGCCACCAAGACTGCTAGGGATGACATTAGTATTAATATTAGGATTTTGCAACAGTTGACGAATAGCATTGTCAAAACTATCACCATCCACCGGATCTGCATTTTGATCGCCCACAATTACAAAGCTTGATCCAGCAGCAATACCGCCTGTTTTTCCCTGATCATCGTAGATATAATTACTTTTACCAGGAGTAATATAGTCTGCCCAAAAGCGGATCTCGTCGTGGTTGCGCTTCCCGTTGCGGTCTTCCGGCCCATCAAAGGTTGGGGGTGTGGGGTGGCTAGCAAGGACATGAATTGTCTCGCCATTTACTTGGATGGGTACATCCCAATGGCTCTTGGAGGAGAGACGTAAAACTTCCAGTTCCTCGTCAGAATACCAATCATTTGCCTGTGCTGTTGTCGGATCATCGGGAAGCAAAGCATTGGGCATATCCTTCCAGAGGAAGTTTTGAAATGTGCGGATGTTGGCAGTGTCAATAGGATATTTGGACAACAGCAACATCCCAAATTGACCGGGGAAATTCCCGAATCCGAAGGCATCATCGCCATATCCCGGTTCGCCTGGGGTTGTAACTGCTGTGCCGTTGTTGTTCAAGTCAAAACCAGAGGCAATACCCGTGTTGGAAGGAGCAATGTAAAAATAAGGGTAATCAACAGGAGTTGCACCATTCTGGCTGACTGCAAGGTAATTTTGCTTGAATAACTGAACTGCTTCCTGGGAGTAGTCAAACTCATTGATCAGCAACACATCCGGGTTGTTACGCTGGATAATTTCTGCAACGGCTTTTGCTTGAGCATTGTCAGGGGTAGACAGATCGGTTACTAGCTGACCTGTTGCGTTGCGATTCAAAGAGGCATTGAACTGAGAAAAGCGAATTGTGCTTGTAGTTACCATAGGTTAGTTCTGGGGTAGATTTCAGATATTGAAAAAGAGGCAAGGGGGTAGGAGCAGGGAGCAAGGGGGATAGAAAATTACCTTGTGGTTAGGCGTTATGCATCTATGCATTAGGCAAAAACATTTATGCGATCGCCCTAAAGTTTCCCAAACAGCGTAGACACGTTCGCGGAGCGTCTCTCAAAAAAGTGGCTTGTCGTTAGACATCGCTTGAATCTGCGTTAAACAAATACAAAGCCAGTATTGGTTGCCAAATTCGTCTTTAGCTTTAACCTCATCTTGGTGATGATCCAAAGTTAGTCGCACTTCCTAACAGTCCAAAAGCGATCGCTATGTTCACAGAGGAATCGCAGGTTACTAAATATCGCATTTAAAGCTAAATGTAAGTCTTCAAAACCAAAGCAATTGAGGTCAGTAGTTTCGTTTCCCAAGGCAGAAGCTTAGATATCAATGTCACACTTTCTAATTACTGGAGACTAAGAAATTCTTAAACCTCCCACATTAAACTATTCCACTTAGATTAAGAAACAGCTATCAAGAGGTTAAGAAAAAATAATTGCAGGTTTCACGATGCTTTTATTCCACAGCAATTATTTTCAGTCATATAGCCTGAACGGATAGCGCAGTCGGTAAAACTTAGAAACGGCTATTTTATCGTTGACCCTATAGTATGTCTTTCCCTGACTCAGTTTCAAGCTATTCTGCCCTTTTAATTAATCTGAAAATTCCTTAGTTAAAACACATCTCAAAACTTTTATATATAAATTTGTTCCAGCAAACTATTTTGTTGATATTGTAAGATATAGAACATTAGTCCATCATTCAAAATCGAGGATAAAAACTCCGTTTCTTTCAGTGCTTGTAAAGATCCAAAGTGAATTTACTAACTGTGCTTCCATCACTTTTACATCTACTTTAATTCTTTGAAACCTATAGCTGGCAATAATTTTGACTTTTAAAGGCAACTTTTCATTTCCCTTTTTATTTACTTTCACTAGTTCATTTGAACTAATGAATTCGATAGGATAGCCCGCCGCAAGCATACCTTACGGCGAACTATGTTATTGCAATTTTGGGAAAACCTGAATGAAACATCAATTTTGCCATGAATAGAAAAGAAAACTGAGATCGAAATAAGCGAACGGACAGTACAAAGCCTGAAGAAACTAGGTTTTTGGGATTTTAGGACTGATACTGTAACTTACACAGGGTGCTGGAGAATAATATGAGCAAAGTAAAGTATAGAGAACCATCAAATTCTACACTCAAAAATGATCGCAGTAATCATTTAGAAAATGCACAAGATCATTTGCGTTCAGTCGTAATAATCGCAAGAAAGTTTCAGAATAATAATATTACCTCTCAAGATGTTGTTAAACTATTTAGCCTGACCGATAAGTGCTCAGATACATTGAGGAACTACATCAATCTGAGAAACTACATTAATAAAGATCCAATGGTCAAACATATTAATAGTGATCTGAAAACTATCCCATCTTATAGTACGTTCGACCAGGAAATAAATTGGCTAAACAGGTTTGATAATTCTTGCGTATTAAACTGCGACGTTTTCATCCAAAAGCAAGTTCAAATCAACTTGGGAACGATACAAGACCTTGATAAAAATATAATCACTTTTAGGAGGGAATTTGGTCGTAGATACCCTATATACGCTCGTAATAGTTTTGATTATCAGTCAATCATAGAAAAATTTCAGGAGTATTTAAATGAAGTTTTGCAAATTGCAAGCGGTACTGGCTTAGTTTGTGAAGACGGACTGAAATACTATAATTCCCATTCAAACTTCCAAACTAGAAGCATCTGGTTGGGTTCAAGAATGTTTTTGAATGGAGCAAACAATCTCTTAAGAATAGGTGGTTGGCCACAATCACTAATAAGCTAAAGTGGTGATTATACATAGGTTTTCTAAAGATTTTTGAACGAACATTGCTTGTAGCAATCCTATTTGTTTTTTGAAAAAACTTATTAGACCTCAAAAAGCTTTTTTTATCTTGCCTATTGGTCTACCTCTATGAGTAATTTCAGTATTCACATTGGATTGCTATATACATCTTTGAAGTTGTAATATACAAGGAAAAATGTCTTTGTTTAGGCGTTGGCGCTTAATAATTGGGGGAGTCACCTTAGGCTCTGTAATTACTGCTGGAATATTTCTAATCCCTCCAGTTGTAACAAGCCAGAGTTGGCCATGGAAATGGGCTGACTGGACTGGGATTGGAGAAGACAAAATAAAAAAAACGAGTACAGAGACAAAAGGTGGAGAAAACGGTTCTATTGAAAAGGTTACTGTCACTAATGAACCTCAGTCGGGAAAAACACTTTGGGATTTTTTAGAACTATTAGCAGTTCCATTTCTGCTTTTGTATCTCGGTTATCAACTTCAACAAAAAGATAAAGAAGTAGCAAACATAAATCTTCGTGAGGAAGCGCTACACCGTTATCTAGACCGTGTATCAGATTTGCTGATTAATAACAAAGTAAATACTCTAGAACCCGATGATCCTTTATTAGAAGCGATAAGTGATACGATACGCACGAAAACTCTAGCTACATTGCACAGTTTTGACAAAGATGGAGAACGGAAAGGTAGTGTTATACAATTTCTAATTGAGGTAGAACTTATAAGTAACGGGGACTCTATTGTATTAAACTTAAGCTCTGCTAGCTTGAAAGGTGCTAAATTAAGCGGTACTCAACTAAGTCGTATTCAACTAAGTAAGGCAGACCTTAGTGATGCAGACCTCAGTGATGCAAACCTCAGCAATGCAAAATTAATAGGTACTAACCTAAGAAATGCCAACTTAATCGGTGCCGATTTAACCGGTGCCGATTTAACTAATGCCGACTTGAGGGGTGCCAACTTAAGAGGTTCTAACTTAGATGGTGCTAACTTGGATGGTGCTAAAGTAACAAATGCTAACCTAAGCAATGCCCACTTAAGTAGGGCAGATTTTATAGATGCTTAACTGAGATGCTAAATAGTTCAGCTCTACGATAATACTTTTAAGGTCTTGTTCCCCTGCGGTCTTAATGATAAGTTTTTCACTGGATAAGTGGGTCGGTGTAAATAATTATTGTTGAGATAAGGTAGGGGGCAGGGGGAGAAAGAGTTTGAGCTTTATTTACTTTTCTTCACACAGTTTGATTTTATTGCACCGACTTACTTATTATTTAAGGTGGGCTGTTACCCACCTTAATATAATTCAGTATTTCGGTGACAGAAAAAACTATATCTTGTGGGTTTGGCAAAATTGCTCTTATCTGTTAAGTAATTGAAATATTAGCGGAACTTACCAGGATTTAAGCGAACATTAGGCTGAGACTGACGACGAATTGCTACTCCATTGCGGAGATTTCTCGCGGTACCTCCATCTTTGCGATCAAGGAAAGGTTTGAGATTAATTCCACTTCTAGACGAACTAACCCGATTATTGCCACTGCCTAGAAGTGTACGTCCTAAATTATATAATTCGTTGCCTCTACTATTGCGATCGCCATAAGTATTAACAGCTATAGTCTGTTGTCCGCTATCAGCAGTAGTCAAGTTCTGAAAAATACTATTGCGGATAACAACAGGATCTTTCCCAGGAGGTACTGTCAGCACAATTCTACAGGTTGGGTTGGCTTCTGTTGTCACGCAGACAATATTTTCGTTATTTTCTACAGATGTCTGGAGTTCTTGTAAGCCATCTGGGCGATAAAGTTCTAAACGACTGGCAATTGCTGTACAACGCCTTTGTGCATCCCAACCACCGCCCAAAGCCGCAGGCGCAGCCCAAGCAAAGTATTGCCCTGGTTGACTTTGTGGCTGATACATAACGGTGTACTGACCATTGTAAGTCTGACAGGTAAACCGAGTTGTACCGTCAGCTGAGGGTGAAGTTGGTATACCTGTTGATGTGTCTATTGGTACTGATGACCCATCTGATGGTACTGTTGGTACGACAACGCCATCGCCAGTAGAGTCATATTGCGCCATTGCTACGGAATTGCCCAGACACAAAGATAAGCCAAGACTACCCAAAGTTATCAATCGAAGCAGTTGTGATGACATAAATCATCCTCCAGTAGAAATAGGTGGGGAATTGATAGTTTAATTGACGAATAATTCTATGTTTTGATTCATCAAAAAGGCTATTTTTTTTCCTCTGTTGCTTTTTTCTCTTCGAGTAGCTTTTTCACCCGTGCTTTAATTTTTAGATGACGCCCCACTCCTTCATAGGCGTAGGTTTTGGTGCTTCTGGCGTTGATGAACGTTGCAGCGCTTCCCTTTATGCTTAAACTAAGCCACGAAAATACTTGAAAATTTTGTCTATATATGCTAGAGCAAATTATTTGGATCAATACCTTGAGATTGTAAATAAGCAATTAGGCGTTCTTTTTGCTGGCGTTCCTGTTCAATTTGCTCTACCGCCCAAAGCAACAAATTACCTGCCTCATCCCACCACCGCAACCAGTAACCAGTTCTAGCTTCCTTTGTTTCTTGCCAAGTTCCCAGAAATAAACCCATTGAATCAATCCAATGACGACCATTTTCATCAGGTTGCTTTAACTCGTAGCGGCTGTTTTCGAGTTGGTAAAATTCTAATTAACCGCCATTTGGGTCAAAAATTACGTAAATTGGAACTTGAAGAATCTGCTCATAAAAAAACCATTTTCCTGGTGGATAGGTTCGCTTAAAAGAGTATTCTCCACCCTCAGTGTCAGATAGAAATTCCACCACAATTGCCGGAATATCCCCGTCTAAATTGGGTGTATAGCTTTTGCGTTCTCCTAAAACTTGATTTACCAATGGTACATAAACCCAGTCGGGTGCTTTAGCAACAAATTGCCCGTTTATCGTTGCACAAAGTCCAAAATTCGAGGCTATCAACATCTGCGGTTGGATGAAACCACTTATCTCAAGGCTTTCGCGCAAAGCACCAGCTAATAGTGGCTGACCTGTATTTTCCACTGGTTCATCCTTTAGGTAAAAATCTGCGGGCAACGCTTCCCAAGATATTACCAGTTCTGTTGAAGATTTGGTTTCACCGAGTTGGGTTGTCATAAACACCCCTTTTTATTAATTTGTCTTTATTTTATGGGCGATCGCAGTTATTTTACAACGTCGCCGTTTGTGATGCGATGCCTACGACGGTTAAAGCCAACACACAAAATTAAAATACAAAAAACCCCGGCGAAACTAACCGAGGTAAGAGAGAGAGGTACGAATGACAATGAGATATAGCGATACCGAAATCTAAAAAATCTTAGCTAACGGTAAAACCAACCAAAACTATAGTTGTGACAATTAAAGTCGCAAAAAGAGCCTGTAAAACATATTTACGTTGTTCCCAAATTGCCGGGTACTCGGCGTAGTACATCTTGGGTTCAGCTGCGTAGTTATTGATAATGCCATCTTCATTTATTGTGGTATACATAATTTTTTTCTTTTTTGTTTGCTTATGTAACTAAATTTAACAATATTGTTACAAAACGTCAAGAGGACTTGACAAAAAAAGTCTGATGATAGTAATAAAAGTTGCTTATCAGGCATAGGAGATTTAGGCGAAGCTGCTCCAGCCGCCGAAAGCGTCATAATATTACGCAATTTTTTAAATCGCAAAATAAAAGGGTAGAGCGTGGATGAAGTAAAATCTACATCTAATTCTTCATCACCGCATCCAAAAGCACATTGGCATCAAAGCGGACTACATCTGTGCAAGGTAGCCCAGTTTCTGCTATTGTTTGAGCGATGCTTTCCTCTGCCGCAGATTCATCTAGATGGGCTGTGTTCAGCGCTATACCTACTACAGGAACACTTCCAAAGGCACCACCAGCGCTAGCAACAGTTTCATAAAGCCGAATCACTTCTGGTAAAGGTGGAATTAGTACATGGGGGTGATTACGTACATGAACTTGTCCGGCGCGATGTGCTAACAGCAGTTGGGTTGGTTGCGAACCACGGATTAGAGGTAAGGTTGCCGTTGAACCAGGGTGTAGCAGTGAACCTTGTCCTTCAATGTGCAAAATATCGTGGTTTTTGCCATAGCGCATAACTATCTGTTCTACAGCACCGGCGGCAAAGTCTACGCGCACGGCATCTAAAGCCACGCCGTCCCCTTCTAACATCACCCCAGTTTGACCGGTAGCGAGGAATTTAGAACGCCAACCTCGCTGTTTTGATGCCCAATGTAACTCTAGACTAGTTGACATTTTACCGATCGCCATGTCGGTTCCCACTGTCAAAACCCGCCGACAGGAAAGGGTGCGTGCCATTCCACTAGCAACACTTATATTAGGCGGCTCTTTGCGTACATCCCAAATTACTTGCCCTGGTTTGAGCAGTTCATTTAACTCTGGTATGCTCGCCATTGGTGTATGTAAACCATTTACCAGCGACATTCCAGCTTCTAGAGCGCCTTTAATTTCCAGCCAGTAATCATCTGGTACAGCACCACCTCCTGGGGCAATGCCTATTACCAAGACTTCTGGCTTGTACTCTAGGGCTGCGGCTACAGATGCCACTATTGGGACATCACGCTTGATATTTGTTAATTCTGGTAAGGATTTGCCAGCACACTCGCGATCGATTACGGCTACGATTGGGGCTTCACTGTAACGTAAAATTGCTAGCCCTGTTTTGCCGTGAGTCCCAGTAATTCCTTCATGCAGCAAGATAGCTACTCGTTGATTAAGTGGTAGTCGCACTGTGTTGTACCCCTAAACCTGGTAAATCGTTTGGCAAAACTCTCCCTTCTTTTAGCAATGCACCCGTAAAGGGATCATCGATTAAATTTAGGTGACTGTCTAAATCTAGATAATCAGCTAGTGGCGCTAGCTGTAATGCTGCTGTATTGGCTAGCGAACTGTCAGAATAGCAACCAAACATTACTTGCAAGCGATATGCTCGCGCTGTATGTACCATTCGCATTGCTTCGGTTAGTCCCCCTGATTTCATCAGTTTGATATTAATACCATCCACGTAGTTTGCCAAATGGGGAATATCGGAGCTTGTAAAGCAACTTTCATCGACAAAGATGGGCAGGGGAGAGTGTTCTTTGAGTTTTGCTAAACTTTTTTCTTGCCCCCGTGGCAATGGCTGTTCTACATATTTTATACCTAAATTAGCTAGCCAATTGCACATTGCGATCGCATCTTCCAAGCTCCAACCCCCATTAGCATCAACAAAAAATTCTAGTTCAGGTGCTTCTTCTTGCACTGCTAAGAGCATTTTTTTATCTGCATCTATGCCATCTGGACTACCTAGCTTCACCTTGAAAAGGCGAACATCTGTAAATTTTAACCAGTCTCGCGCTCTAGCCCTAGCTCCTTCAGGTGAATTAATCCCAATTGTGACAGAAGTCGGTACTATTTGATTGCGATCGAGTCCCCAAATTTGCCACAAGGGTAATCCTACGCGCTTACCCAACCAGTCGTGCATTGCGATATCCAAGGCAGCTTTAGCAGCAGAAGGAACCTGGTTTTGTGTTAAAACTTGCTCAATTTCCTGTCGCTGTAAGGGGCTGAATCCTTCCAACAATGGAACAACTTGCTGTAGGGCATCTTTGATTGCATCAGTTGATTGCCGATGATTACCTACACCGAATGGCGACGCTTCCCCCCAGCCTTCGATCCCATCATGTGAAACTCTTACCCAGACATTAGTTGTCTGTGCCGTTGTACCTCGACTAATAGTCAACGGAAACCTTTTGTTTACTGTAAATAAATTTATATTTATTTGCATACTTCTTATACATATTATGTTATAAAAGCCAGTGTAAGTTCAAAGTTTAGATTATCAGATGCATCTGTTATACTTTTTTACATTCATTACTTGATGACCAAATATTTTATACATTATTTTTATTCATGAACAACTTAAAAAAATGGAAGACTTTAAAATCAAAAATGGTTTTAGATTATCCTTGGTGTCGGGTGAGACAAGATGAAATAGAATTACCCAATGGTAAAATTATAGATGATTATTTTGTCAGTATTAAGCCTGATGTTGCGATGGTTTTACCTATTACTAGTAATAAAGAGATAATTTTTGTCCGGCAATACAGACATGCTGTAGGTGAATTTTTCTTAGAACTGCCAGCAGGGAATTTTGACCCTACAAAAGAAAGTGCAGAAGTAGCAGCAATTAGAGAACTGACAGAAGAAACTGGTTATATTCCTGAAGAAGTTAGAAAAATTGGAACTCTATATGATAAGCCGAGTAAAGACACTAATCAAATACATTTGTTTTTAGCAGAAAATGTGAGCAAAATTGGAGCGCAACAATTAGATATTACAGAAGAAATTGAAGTTGTATTAATTCCTGTAGAATCAGTTTTAAATAAAATTATTCAGGGAGAGATTTCTGTTGCAGGAACTATAGCGGCTCTCTTCTTAGGTTTAAACTTTATCAATCATTAATAATTGTTGTATATCTCTTCTGTTTTGTAAAAAAAAAACTTGAGATTAATTGTATTGTGAAGCTTTTACAAGAGATTTTTTGGGCGTTTTGGCATAGAATATTATTAATAAAGTTTCAATATAATGCCCTCGTAAAGAGGATATACAGAATTTTTCTGTCTATCACTGTTATTATTTTAAGGACAGAGGGCAAGTGGCTAAATTGAAATTGGTGGTTTGTAAAGTGGATGTTCTAATTGAGTCAACAAGGAGCTTTGAAAAGGATCTTGGCAGGCTGAGTGAAAATGAGAAAGGCGCAGCGATTCAAAAAATTAATGATTGCGCCAGCCTCTTCCCAACTCAAAAAGCTGGCGTTTATCGTAAGTTGCGTCGTCTTCCCCTACCTTCACATATTAATGGCTATGAATCTTCGCTTTACACGCTAAGGATTTCGCAGAAACTAAGGGTAATTTTGACAGTTGACGAAGATCCAATTTTTGGGCAAGTTATTTTTACCCTTTTTCGAGTGGTTAAACACGATGACTTCGATAAAGCATATAAAGGTGTAGCAGAGTCTTTGTATCAAGGATTACTTCACCAAAATCAAGAAACTGCCCGGATCTCGTAAGTGGGTTTATGGTGCAAACCCTTACTCTGTATGATGAATACGGCATTATTTATCAAGCCATGAAGATTTTGCCAGATGACGAGCTAAAGATTGCTTTTCTTGAAGCCTTGGCAGAACTTGAAGATAACGAGTGTCACAGAACAAGAAAATTTCCAAAAACGAGGCTGCACAAAGTAAAAGGTGTGAAGCAGGCAATTTATCGTGCTGATATCGATAAAGTCTCAGGTTGGCGCATCCACGTTCAATATATTAATGGGCAAATTCATCTCAAGGATATTATCGAAGGGCAAAGACATGATGATGTAATTGAGGTGATTAAATATAAAAAGGTACGCTATGAGTAATTTTCAGTATTAAATAGTACGGTAACTAAACAAAATATTTGCACCGGAATGTCCCAATATGGTCAGTTAAGTTGCAGAGGTTGTCTGCGTCCGGTGAGCTTGGTAGTTAGTTTTCGGTGGCGAGTTTGAGTATCCACGCCGCCTAATTTTTTAGTTTTTTATCTTGCCCATTGCTGTAAAATATAAGCATAAAAAGCCTCTTTATGTACCTTATCCATTGCATAAATTTTACGACCACCAAGAACTACTTTAGTACGCCCTTGACTAAGACCAGTGGTGATAATTTCTGTTTCCCATTCGCGCAGTTGATAAAATTCTGGATGTCCCAGATAAGCTGTTGCTAAGACATCCCAAAAATAATAATCCTGGGGGATAACTAGTGCATAACATTGTCCGGCTAAATCAGAAATTGGATAGTGGCGTTGTCGTCCCATTTTGTATACTAACTCCGATGTGACTGGGACATTATTAGTTAAATCCAAAGGACACATAATAATTTCAATTTGGGTTTCCCATACCCGCGCTGCTGAAACCGCATCCCAATAAACATTCCATTCGGCAGAACCATCTTGTCCCGCTTCCAGACTTTTTTCGACATTGCCACCGACATTTAATGCACCCCCCATCCAAACAATTTTGTGAATCTTGGCTTCAATGTCCGGTGCTTTGTCTAAAGCCACTGCTACCGTGGTCAACGGGCCAGTTACCATCAACGTTACGGGGTCTGATGCCTCCCGCAACACCTGTATCATGAAATCTTGACCTGTTTCGGCAACCAAAGGCGTAGTGATGGTTTCGCTTTGATTGAGAATGGGGAGATGGTCAACGATAAACGAATCACGGCGATAGAGAGTAGGAAATGGATTAATACCGCGCACAGTGCTTTCTGCTACCGGGATATGAGAAAATCCCATCAAATCTATAATTTTACGTGTGGCGCTAACAGCAGGTTGAATGTAGCAATCTGCTGGAGTGACGACAACACCAAGGAGTTCAATATGATCCATCGTCAACAGCAGCATAGTTGCTAAATAATCATCTACACCGCCATCGTGATCCATTAATACTAGTTGTTTTGTCATAAAAGGAGAATTAATATGGATGAGTTTATGAAAGCTGCTATTCAAGAAGCAAAACAAGGCAGACAAGAAGGTGGAATTCCCATTGGTTCGGTTCTCGTCAAGGATGGCAAAATTCTCGGCAGAGGACACAATAAACGTGTGCAAGACGCAGATCCTGTCACCCACGCGGAAATCGATTGTCTCCGTAATGCTGGGAGAGTTGGCAGCTACAGAGGTACTACACTCTATTCAACTTTAATGCCGTGCTACCTGTGCGCTGGGGCAGTGGTACAATTTGGGATTAAAAAAGTCATCGTTGGAGAATCCAGAACTTTTCCTGGTGCTAAAGAATTTATGGTGTCTCACGGTGTGGAAGTAATTGATCTTAATCTTGACGATTGTAAACAAATGATGAGTGAGTTTATTGAAACTAACCCCGAACTTTGGAATGAAGATATCGGTAATTAGAGACGCGATTAATCGCGTCTGTACAAGAGTAGCCCGTGTCTTGGTGACTTTTGATAGGAGAATTATGGTAGGAGCGATCGCTATCTAAAAAGTCACCAACTTTTTAACCTAGCAAAAGTGTGCTGTTATTATCAATCAGCGTCAGAGTTGTATTAGTAGCCATACCTGGGTTGGGGTGTGATGCACCATAGGACTGAATGTAACGCCTCACTTCTAACGGGAAGTGGGGATAATCTAATACTGCATCTCCATCGGCAATAGTTGCCCAAAACTCGCGCAAACTAGGAGCTAATTTTTTTGCCTGTGATAATGGTAAATTTAATGGAGAGAGAGTTAGTAGCTTGATGAGGAAGGGGAAAGAGCGATCGCCCATCCACTGCCGTGATGATTGTTGCAAGTCGGGGAACTCAGGGACTGACTCTACCCGATGAGATAAAATTTGCAACGATTCTTTACCTTGGTTATCTCGATGAAACTCTAGCACCCGATAAGGGTGAGGATAGCTCACTAAAGAACCTGTGGTAATATCATATACTCCATCTGAGTAAGCAATATCCTGAATGTGCAAATGCCCTGTAAATACTAGTTTGACTCCGTAGCGCCTTAGCAATTGCAATAGTTCTGCTGAATTGGACAACATATAGCGATTTGCCAGTGGATGGCTGGATTGATCAGGCAAATGCTCGACCACATTATGATGCACCATCACCAGAACTAATTCATCAACAGATGCCGCTAGCACCTCTTCTAACCACAGTAGCTGTTTGGCATCCAAACACCCCACCTGCTCACCTTGGTCATTAAAGGAGTTAGAATTCAGTCCAATCAGCTTAACTCCAGGCAATAACTGACGAATGTAGTAAATCTGTTGGGGATCTTCGTAGCCAAACTTAGTGTAATAGTAGGGAAAATCTGCAAAAGCAATTGATTGCTGATCAGCCAACAGCACAGGAACGTCATGATTGCCAGGAACAACATAGACGGGAAAAGGTAGCTGCGCTAAACATTGTTGCAACCAGGCGTGGTTCTCTGGTTCCCCGTGTTGGGTTAAATCTCCTGGCAACAACAAGAAATCTAAATCGAGTTGTGTTAAATGTTCTAGTACACTTTGAAACGCCGAGATACTGACTTCTACTAGGTGGAATCGGTTGGGATGATCCCAGATTGTGTGGGGAAGTGCCAGGTGTAAGTCACTGACTACCGCAAAGCGAAAATTGAGAGCCATTGATTTATGAAAATGTTAAAAGCAGAGGTTAAAACAAGCCTTTTTCCAAAAGTATAACGCTTGCTTTGTTTCGCTGCTCAGGAGTGCATCTACTTAATATTTGTATACATTGAGCATAGATTAAACGCTATGCTGACAATTAGTTTTAAGGCTGAATATAACCATTAATCTGCAAAAATTATCAGCGATTTGATTGCTAAACTTTGAAAGTTATACGCTCAGTGATTCAGATTATCTACTCGATATTTCTAAAACGCGCTTCAACCAAATTTCTGTTTGTTGAGCAGCAGATAGCTTTTTTGTAGCATCTGATCAGATTGTATGTTAATTAAAAAGCCAGGAAGTAAACTAACTCTGCTACTCACCTTTTCGGTAAAATAACTTAGCAGATCAGCAAGGAACAGGTTCAGGATCATGGCTCAAGCTAGTATTGGGATTATTGGTGGCAGTGGTCTGTATAAAATGGACGCGCTCAAAGATATAGAAGAGGTGCATGTCCAAACCCCCTTTGGTTCCCCATCAGATGCTTTGATTCTGGGGACTTTAGATGGTACACGGGTAGCTTTTTTAGCGCGTCATGGTCGCAATCACACGCTGTTACCCTCTGAGTTACCGTTTCGCGCTAATATCTATGCGATGAAGCAATTGGGCGTGGAGTATTTAATTTCAGCTAGTGCTGTGGGTTCCTTGAAGGAAGAGGCGAAACCACTTGATATGGTGGTGCCAGATCAGTTTATTGACAGAACGAAAAATCGAATTTCAACGTTTTTCGGTGAGGGAATTGTTGCTCACATTGCTTTTGGCGATCCCATTTGTAAGAACTTGGCTAGTGTGTTGGCAGATGCGATCGCATCTCTCAATTTACCAGATGTTACTCTCCATCGCGGCGGTACTTATGTGTGCATGGAAGGGCCAGCTTTTTCCACCAAGGCGGAATCGAATCTTTACCGCAGTTGGGGTGCAACAATCATTGGAATGACGAATTTACCAGAGGCGAAGTTGGCAAGGGAAGCCGAAATTGCATACTCAACTTTAGCTCTGGTGACAGATTATGATTGTTGGCATCCAGATCACGATAGTGTGACGGTAGAATTGGTGATTGGCAATTTGCTGCGGAATGCTGCGAATGCTCAAAAAGTGATTCAAGAAACTGTGCGGCGGTTAAGTGAAAATCCACCGCCGAGTGAGGCGCATTCGGCGTTGCAGTATGCGATTTTGACTCAGTTAGATAAAGCACCAGCGACAACGAAGGAAAAGTTAGGGTTATTGTTGCAGAAGTATTTGTAATATAAGAATTCAGAATCCAGAATTTATAAGACTTGGAATTTCATAATTTGAAGAAAATTAAGCAGCCTTACCACCCTTAATTTTCCAGCCATTCTGACTCCTAATTTCTGTACAGACGCGATTAATCGCGTCTCCTGAATTCTTACAAAATAACTAATGACTAATGACAGACAAGACCTCGCTGATATAATACCCATCTATGTTTGATAACGTCTGTCGTTTTTTAGCAGAGTCATTTTCAGCCGATTTTGCCACCTGGTTACTTGGCGAATCTATTACACTTACCCAACTCAGTCCATCAGAATTATCCCTCGAACCGATTCGAGCAGATGCGTTAATTCTGTTACAGTCAGATGAAATTGTTCTGCATATCGAATTTCAAACCGAAGCAAAAGCCGAAATTCCCTTTCGGATGACTGATTATCGATTAAGGGTGTATCGCAGATTTCCCCACAAACGGATGCATCAAGTCCTCATTTACCTGCAACCCACCACATCTGAATTAGTCCAACAAACAGCTTTTGTTTTATAAAATACCCGTCATCAATTTGGAGTCATTCGTCTTTGGGAACAACCAAGCGAGATTTTTTTAAATACTCCTGGTTTGTTACCGTTTGCCACCCTCAGTCAAACTGAGGATAAAACACGAACATTACAACAGGTTGCTGAAGCTATTGAGCAAATAAACGATACCCGAACACAAAGTAATATTGCTGCGTCAACGGCAGTACTAGCTGGGCTAGTATTAAACAAGGAACTGATTAAAAGGTTATTACGGAGTGATGCTATGCGCGAGTCTGTAATTTATCAGGATATCCAGCAGGAAAAAGCTTTATCGATTATTATTCGACAACTTCGCCGTAAAGTCGGAACTGTTCCACCTGCACAGCTATTGAAAATTCAAGCTTTAGACTCAACACATTTGGATGATTTAGCAGAGGCTTTGCTTGATTTTTCGAGTTTAACTGATTTAGAAGATTGGTTAGCGCAAAATGAAAGTTAGTACAGCAGAATCGGGGAATTTTCCGAGTCAGAATAGTTTCTTAAATTAGAGCAAAAGCGATCACTACTACGGGCGTAGCTGTGGCACTATTATCTGAAATCATATAGGCGATCGCTCATTATTAAAATCTTTTTGTGTCTCCCCGTCTTTACCTTGCTAAGGAACTCTTTGGCATCGCATTTTCTGAGGTAGTACGATATTTGTTAAAATTCTGTAAAATCAGCATAAATTTTCAGTTAAATTACTGTGATAACTTTTAATTAATATGTTAGTTACTGTACTATTCTGATGCCATACTACGGTTAAAAAGGTAAGTTATATGACATTTGCACAAAAGTTACCAGTGTCTATACTTGGTGCAGCTTTAATTGCCTTGGGCACAGGGCAAATAGCGCAAGCAGTACTATTAGTTGAATCAGAGTCAGCCGTGGTAAATCTTGATGCCAAAGAAGTTTTATTTACTATAGATTTTAATAGAGTGCCAGACTTTTTCACAGTTGATCAAGCCGGGAGACAAGCAGACTCTTTCCAATACTATGTTGAAGCAGATGGGGAATTCCCTATATTCAGAGGCTCTCCATTCTTTAGTGAACTTGAGTCAATTATTCGCGGAGAAGAAATTAATGTTGCAGGTGACATTCGGATACGTGATGTCTTCTCAGTTGGGCCATTGGAACCAAATTCAGGAGGTTGGGGTAAGATTCGGGGTTCAGTACCATACAGCCTTGATGGCACTGTGCTGAAATTTTCAGCACCTCTGCAATTTATTGGTGATTCAGACGGTTTGTTTAGCTACCAATTGCTTTTAACTGAGTTTGGCGGATCTTCCGATAGTGTAGAGAATAAGTCTACTATTGCCAGTGTTGCCGAACCTAATTTTGCATTGGGTGCATTAACTTTTGGAGCCTTAAGTGTAGGTTTACGACGGAAACGTAAACATAAATTAGCTCCTAGTCCTGTCAATCAATACGATTCAGTTAAGGCTTAATTCCCTAACCCATTAAAAAAGAGGGAACTATACCAATAATGTTCAGTAGAGACGTTGCAATGCAACGTCTCTACAATTAACGCAAACTAGTTTTAGCACCATGCCACCCATGCAAAATCGGCATAGTAAACAATCCCCACGCCAAACCCGTAATTAAGCCAAAAGGCGTAACCAGATAGTTATTAAAACTCCATAAACCGAAAATCTGTGCTGCCAATTCTAAAGGATAAGCCATCATCAGCACACTAGCTAAAGCCACACCACTCCAGCCATACTGATTCAACCAGTAAAAACCTTTACCACTAGTTACCCCATACAGTAAACGAGTAATCAGCAAACCCGTGACAGTGCCGTAGCAGCGCATACACACAGCCATAATAAATGGTGGTGCCAAATCTAACCCCATATCTGGTTGCGGACACACATGATTACCCATGAAATAAATGATGTCCGCAATCTCAGGAAGCAAAGACACTCCAGACGCAGCCAAAAAGGGAGCGATAGGCGGGCCAAAAACCATCCCTACCAACAAGAAATCAGCAATCAAACTAACCCAATTAACCTGCAATTCACTGAAAGCTACTCTTGTCATCTCCCTTTCTCTGCGCCTTCTGCGCCTTTGCGGTTTATTTTCCTAACCTACCTTATTAACATAAGGACTTGTCAACTTATCCAACTGCTGAATCAACAGACTCAAGAATAATCCCACATCTGTCACTACACCCACCGATTCTACAGAACCGCGATCGCTTAACTTAGTCACCACAGCTGGATTAATATCCACACACACCATTTTCACCCCTGCTGGAGTCATATTTCCCACGCCAATGGAGTGCAGCATCGATGACAGCATCAAAATCATCTCCGCACCTTCTAGGTGTTTAGCATATTCCTCCTGTGCTTGGATCAAATCCATTACGGTATCAGGCAAAGGCCCGTCATCCCGAATCGAACCCGCAAGCACAAAAGGCACATTATTGTGGACACACTCATACATTACGCCACTTTTAATTGCCCCCGCCTCTACAGCTTTGGGAATGCTGCCATAACGGCGGATACTATTAATTACCTTCAGGTGATGGCGGTGTCCACCATGCACAGCGATACCCCGCTTCATGTCTACACCCAAGGAAGTGCCCATGATATTTTGCTCGATGTCGTGAACTGCGATCGCATTACCAGCCAGCAACGCTTGCACGTAGCCTTCCCGAACCAGTTGCGCCAAGTGTTCACCGCCACCAGTGTGAATCACTACCGGGCCAGCCGTGACAACTACTTTACCACCAGCATCGCGGATTTTCCGCAATTCCCAAGCTACTTGCTCAACAACCAATTCTACGCGCCGTTCGCTAGAAACCCCCGCCGACATAAAGCTAAATTCTTGGGTGCTGCGTTGTTCGCGTGATTCAGTTTTGCGGATGGTGCGGATACCTAGCACGTCTACAATTACCTGTTCGCCAACTTTTAAATCTCGGAGTATTTTACACCGAGCTACTAGGCCATTGGCAGTTTGAGTAATTGCGATCGCGCCATCCATCCGTTGATTTTCTACCTTTACCCACTGGCCATTAATTCTGACTTCGGTGGGATAAATTGTACTAACGTAAAAATCATCAGGTGCAACGCCGTCTTGAATTACCGGCTCAAGTTTTGCGTCTCGCTCATCATGCGGTAAATTTACTGCACCCAAATCAATCAACCGGGAAATGATTTCTTCCATCACCTCATGGGATGGTGCTGATACCTTTACCTCGGCGGCTGAGGTACTTTGGCGCTGTTCTCCCAAGTTAAAATTCAGGACTTGGAAGCTTCCCCCAGCGTCTATAATTAAATCCAAAGCGCGGTTAATTAAGCCTGCGTCGAGCAAATGTCCTTCCATACGAATGACACGGCTTTCTACCGAGACATTGGCATGAAGTTCATCTCTAACTGGTTCTGTTACCCGCAAAGTTAAGCATTTAGCCGCACCGCCAGCTTTGAGAAATTCGGTAAGCGGTGTTTCCAACACTTGGAAACCTACATCTGCTAGGCGGGTTTTTAAACCCTCACTCGCCTTGTTCATAATGACGATGCTATCCACATTCACCGCATTACAAGCGAAGTTGACTGCATCAGCCTCTTCAAGTGCAATTCGCTTTTCGGGTGCGACTCGCATTTCGATTAAGCGGTTGGAATAAGAATCAAAAGCGCCTGGATAATATAGCAAATAGCCATTTGCTAGGGGACAAAAGCAGGTATCCAAGTGATAGAAACGTTCGTCTATGAGTCGGAGGGATAGCACCTCAATATCCAGCCATTTAGCTAAATAAGGGTGAGAATCTAATTCCGAGCGGAAACCGTATCCCGCCCATAACCAGCGTCCTTCTCGATCTAGCAGTGCGTCCCCTGCTCCCTCGAAGGGCAAATCTTTAGGAAGTTCATTGACTGTATAACCATTTGCCTCAAACCATTGTTTGAAGAAAGGCTCCTCTCCCTGACGTTCTTTGTGTAAAAAGCGACTGAGGACAACATTATCCCCTAGTACTAAGCCAGCGTTGGCAGTAAAAACCAAATCTGGCCAACCTTTTTCAGGTGGTACTAAGTCTACAATGGCGTGTTCTTTAAGGATCTGGTGTAGTCCCTGCCACTGTTCCACGGCGCGATCGCGCGATGACTTGTGAATATTTCCTTCCATCCAAGGATTAATCACATAGTCCACATCGTAGTGGTCAGGAGGGCACATCAAAAAGCGAATACGGGAAGTCATAAAAAT
>NZ_DASQZC010000681.1:0-28974 GCF_035638895.1 Nostoc sp.
AGTCAATTCTGAGTCTGAATGGTAGGGCTTTCACCTACATCTGACCGAGAGTTCAACCTTTAATGACAGTAATCTGCTGTCAGGTTGGCTTAGTTATGTACGGACTGGATACCGCGATTCCTAAGCAACGAATCGCACGGGAACATCTTCCCATTTGAACTGATATCTCATGCCACCGCAGGAAAACACTGGCATCTGTAATTCTGTGCGTCCAAATCGTCTATATAGCATCAGTAAATTGTGGATTGCTTACCAACTTAAAATCTAAAACAACAGCCATTTAAGCCGACAGTGCCACAATAACTACCTCTGTTCAATCTGTGACACTAGCAGGATTCATCGCATACTAAATTGGTCAGGTCTTTTGGTTATTGGACTGCGACCAGTATTCCCATTCCACAAAATAATTATCTCATCCTAGTTAGCACTAGCAAACATTTCTCCATTATTTTCTTAATTAGTGTTTAGGCTAATATCATGTCCGCATAAATAGTTATGCTAACCACAGCCATTACACCCCACCCCCAGCCCCTCCCCGCTTGCGGGGAGGGGAGACAAAGCGTAGCTTTGGCGGGGTGGGGTTCTTAAGGTCTAATAAGCAATCAAGCGGACATGATATAAGACATGACAAAACCACCCAGCAGTGCTGAGTTGAGGCTAGAAAAAATCCAAAATCCTTAAACCTCGTATCCTTTTAGTTTCTTTCAATCCAAAATCAGAAATTGGTTGACTTCTTTTGCTAAGGTAGCGGGTTGTCAGGTTAATTCTTTGGAGACTGCGCTTGGATTAAGCAATTTCTCAATGTTTCGGCTAACACCTCTACATGCGGTTCATTAAGTTGGCCAAGGTGAGATCCGGGAACATAATGAATATCTAATCCTCCAGCAACTACTTCGCCCCAGCCGAATTGAGGATCGTATTGTGTGCCTATAGCTTCGTCCCGATTTTGATCCTCTGTTCGCAAGAGGATAGCTTGACCAGGGTAAACTGGGAAAATATATTCACTAACGGCTTGAGTGTTAGCATCTATAATTTTTAAGTGCTTGTCACTTACAGGTATATCTAGTGCCACTTCCAAGTAACGGTCGTATGTATTTTGGAGAAGAGACTTACGCCAATAACTCCATCTCACAACTCTTTGCCAAAGGTAGGCTGGCCCTTGTTGAACAATATTATTTAAATGCAATAAAACTCGCTTGAGAAATGACGCTCGCCAGCTATAACCTGGACGGCAACTATCAAGCATAACTATAATACCAACTTGTTCGCCCTGTTCTCGCAGTTGCCGAGCCATCTCGAAAGCAACCACACCCCCAAAAGAATAACCTCCCAAAAAATAAGGGCCATTGGGCTGAAGGGTCTGGATTTCTTGAATGTAGTGAGTTGCCATGTCTTCAACCCGTGTATGGAAAGGATGTTTTCCATCTAACCCTTGTGGTTGTAATCCGTAGAATGGTTGGTCTGGCCCCAGATGCTGTGCCAATTCACGGAAACACAAGACTTCTCCACCCAGTCCGTGAATACAGAAAAAAGGTGGCTTGAAACCATTGGGTTGAATTTCTACCAAAGATGACCAAGTAGTTATTGATTCGTCTAAGGTATTTACTAAAGCCTTGTTTGCTGCTAAATCTTCTTGACAAATTATTTGGGCTAGAGCCTCTACAGTACCTGACTGGAAGAGAATGGCAAGAGGCAGATTTTTATTAAATGTCTTCTCAATCTGCCAAAACAGCTTTACTGCTAAGATGGAGTGCCCTCCTAACTCAAAGAAGTTATCGTTGACGCCAATGGGCTGCACACCTAAAGTTTGTTCCCAAATCTCTGTTAGCTGGCGTTCCACATCATTACGGGGAGCAACAAACGTAGCTTCCGACCCTTGCCTTGATAAGTCGGGTGCAGGTAAAGCGCGGCGGTCTACTTTGCCGTTGGGGGTTAAAGGCATGGTGGAAAGCAAGACGAAAGCCGAAGGGAGCATGTACTGTGGGAGCTTTGTTAAAAGGAAACTCCGTATGTCGCTAATTGTAGATGCCCAGTCTTGATTCGGGATAATGTAAGCTACTAAACGTTTATCTCCAGGAACATCTTCACGGGCAATTACTACAGTTTGGAATACATGCGGGTGCTGGGCTAATACCGTCTCAATTTCCCCTGGCTCAATGCGTATCCCACGGATCTTAACTTGATGATCTCGGCGACCGAGAATTGCTAGAGAGCCATCTGGACGATAGCAACCGCGATCGCCTGTATAATAAATCCAATCTCGCTCGTCATTCCGAAAGAGGTTTTTGACAAATCGAGAACGGTTTTCTTCTTGAGCATTTATATAACCCAAAGTGCGGAATGGCGTTCTCATAACGATCTCGCCTGGTTCACCGATGCCACACAGTTGGTTATTTGGTGTTAAAACTAGTGCTTGGGTTTCAGGGAGCGGTAATCCTACTGGCTGTATGCCTGGTATACACTCCACAGGTATTTTGTAATAACACTTCGCCAAAGTTGTCTCTGTCGGCCCATAGAGATTGACAATTTTACCTGATTCAGGAAAAGCATCGCGCCACCGATATACCAATGTCTCCTTGAGAGGTTCTCCAGCAAAGAACAACCAGCGTAAGTTACGTAGATAGACTCCTGACGGCACATTGGCTAACCATGATTGCGCCAGCGATGGAACTGTGTGCAGCACAGAAATTTGCTCATGTTCCAAGTAATTCAGAATTTTAGTTGGTTCTAGGTTGTGCCCTTCCTCTGGCAAACATAGGGTTGCACCACTAGTCAAAGGTAAGAAGATATCTCTAAGAACTACATCAAAGGAAAGACCTGTCAATTGGGCTACCCGGTCTTGCTGACCAATTTCAAATGTCTGCCTCTGCCAGTTGAGAAAATGTGCCATCCCTTTATGGCATCCCAGCACTCCCTTGGGTATACCAGTGGTGCCAGAAGTAAAGAAAATATAAGCTGGATCATCGGCAGCGATTTCAGGCAAGTTTATTGTTTTACTGCCGTCCTGGGGTGAATCTATCGCTTCTCCTGTGTCTGGGTTTACACGGATAACAATTAAAGATTTGTATATTTCTTCATCTTCTGGGTACTGACTATCAATATATAATATATATTTAGCTTTAGCTTCCTCTAGCATAAGCAGGTGGCGTTGGCATAGCCCACCAAAGTTATCTCTGGGAAGTTTTGGATCGAGAGTCAGTAGAACACCGCCACTCAAAAGTACAGCGTTCATACTCGCAATCAGTCCAAAGCTTCGTGTCCCGAACACGGCTACAACATCTCCCCGTTGGACTCCGTAAGACAACATCACCCGTGCTAAAGCTTGAGCGCTTTTGCCTAATTCTCCATAATTCCAAGTGCGAGATCCTTGACGGAGTGCCGAATGTTCTGGGGTGCGATTTACCCAAGAGGTAAACATTGTTGTTACCAATTCGTACCGAGGCTCTGGCAAAACCGCCCTTGGTTCTGGGAGCAAAGTTCTGGCTCCTGGTGTCACAAGAGAATACAAACTAATCTGGCATTCCGTTGCAGCAACAATTTGATTTAACAAATGATGGAATTGATTCAGCATTTCCATCATCCGCTCTGAAGTAAACAGATCAGTGTTGTAGACTAAATCAAGTTGGATTCCCTGATTTTTTTCTGTCACATACAAAGTTAAGTCGAACTTAGAAGCTGTTTCTAACATCGAAACTGGTTCTATAGCCACCCCAGGTAGTTCCAGTTGGATATCCTTTAAGTTGAGCATATTAAACCACACTTGAAACAGTGGGTTACGGCTGGTATCTCGCTCTGGTTGCAGTTCTTCTACCAGTTTCTCGAAAGGCATATCTTGATGGGCATAAGCACCTAATGCCATCTGGCGAACTCGATTTAGCACTGAACGAAAACTAGGATTACCGGAAAAATCAGTCCGTAAAACGACGGTATTAATAAAAAATCCGATCAACCCTTCAATTTCCGAACGGTTACGTCCAGCAATAGGAGAACCGATGAGAATATCTTCTTGCCCACTGTAGCGGTGCAAGATTGTCCCAAAGGCCGCCAGCAAGGTCATAAATAGGGTAACACCTTCCTGACGCGAGAGTTCAATGAGCGATGCACTCAGAGTCTGCGGTAGCATGAGGGATTGAGCCGCCCCCTGGTAAGTTTGCACTGGTGGCCGTGGTCGGTCGGTAGGCAATTCCAGTACAGTATTAGCACCTGCTAACTGGGTTTTCCAATAGTCTATTTGGCTGGAGAGGACTTCACCCGATAGCCATTGATGCTGCCAGACTGCAAAATCGGCATACTGAATGGATAATTTTGCTAAAGGAGAAGGCTTACCGCTCAATAAGGCTTCATAAAGGGATGCTAACTGCTGCCAGAGAATACCCATTGACCAGCCATCAGAAGCGATGTGGTGCATCACCAACAAAAGTATCTGCTCCTGTTCGTCTATCTGGAGCAAGCAAGCTCGCAACATTAAGTCAGATTCTAAGTTAAAGGGGCGTTTTGTCTCTTGATTTAGTAGAGATTGTACCTGCTCCGGTGTTACTTTAACTATTTTGAGTTCAACTGACCGAGGCTTGCCAATAACTTGTATGGGGCTACCATTTGGTGATGTAATAAAGTTTGTTCGCAGTGCTTCGTGATGAATAACGATCGCATTTAGTGCCTGTTGTAATATACTCGCGTTGAACTCGCCCGTTAAGCGCAGTGCATTGGAGATGATATAAGCTGGGCTGTTAGGTTCCAACTGCTCCAAAAACCACACTCGCTGCTGGGCAAAGGATAAAGGGGCTGACTCGCGGTTGGCTATGAGAGGAATAGTCTGGTTTTGAGGATCATTTTCTTGAGTCTGGGTTTGAGCGATCGCTTGAGCTAAACTAGCGATCGTTGGATTCTCAAATAAAATCTGCAACGGCATTTCTATCTGAAAGGCTTGGCGAACCCTAGACATGACTTGCGTCGCCAGCAGTGAATGGCCTCCCAATTCAAAAAAATTGTCGTGAATGCCTACTTGTTCCAAACGCAAAACTTTTACCCAGATGTTAGCTAAGACTTCTTCTGTAGCATTCTGTGGTGGGACAAAGTTAGTTGACAGACCAAGGTCAGATGTATGCGGTGCAGGTAAAGCGCGGCGGTCTATTTTGCCGTTGGGGTTTAATGGCAGGTTGTCCAAAAATACAAATGAGGCAGGCAGCATATATTCAGGTAACCGACCTTGCAAAAAGCGGCGCAATTCAACCTGACTAGGAATTTGCTCTGGGTTGGCAACAATATATGCTACAAGTTGCTTGTCACCAGGAACCTCCTCTCTAGCTATGACTAGAGTCTGTGTTAGTGCTGGATATTGACCTAATATCGCTTCAATTTCTCCCAATTCAATTCGGAAGCCACGAATTTTCACTTGGTAGTCAATACGACCAAGGAACTCGATATTACCGTCTGGTAGAAAACGTGCCAAATCCCCAGTTTTGTAAAGACGTGCCCCAACTTCAGAGCTAAAAGGGTTGAAAATGAACTTCTCTGTGGTTAATTCAGGACGGTTAAGATAGCCTCGCGCTAAACCAATCCCGCCAATGTGCAGTTCACCTGATTCACCAACAGGCACAGGCTGCAAATTTTCATCAAGGATGTAAATCTCTGCATTAGCAATAGGGCGGCCAATGGGAGCAATGGTATAGTTAGTGCCACGCTGACAAGTCCAGAAAGTGGCATCAATGGAAGCTTCTGTCGGGCCATAGCAATTATGGAAAACATCATCCAAATTCAGTTGGGCAAAGAAGCGTTCTATGAGTTCGCTAGGTAAAGCTTCACCACCGCAGGTAATATGCTTAAGAAATCGGCAATTCTCAATTCCCTTCTCTTCCAGTAAGACACGCAGTATAGAAGGTACTAAGGCCAAGACAGTGATTCGCTGGTCAATAATCACCTTCACTAGATAAGCAGTATCTTGCTGTCCACCAGGGCGAGCCAAGATCAATTGCCCCCCAAAGCACAATGGCCAGAATATTTGCCATACTGAGGGGTCAAAGCTAAAAGAAATAGTCAGTAAAACTTTATCTGCTTGAGTTAATCTAAAGTTTGTTTGCCGCCAGTATAGTTGATTGCAGATACCACCATGAGGAATCATTACACCTTTGGGCTGTCCTGTAGAACCAGATGTGTAGATTACATAGATCAAGTTATCAAGCGTCGTTTGATTTACAGGATTTTCTTGATTATTTTGGATGTTACCTTGCCAGTTTGATTCTAGACAAACCACTTGCGCCTGATGCAGTGGTAGGTTCTTAACCAATTTTTCTTGCGTCAACAACACTGATGCCTGGGTATCTGACAAGATGAAGGCTAAACGCTCTGGGGGATATGCCGGATCTAAAGGCACATAAGCGCCTCCAGCTTTGAGAATACCCAGTATTCCTACGATCATCTCTAAAGAGCGCTCCACGCAAATTCCCACAAGTACTTCAGGCCCAACTCCCAAAGTACGTAGGTAGTGCGCTAGTTGATTCGCCCGCTTATTTAACTGTTGATAAGTAAGTTGTATATCTTCAAATACTACAGCAATTGCCTGAGGCGATCGCTCTACTTGCATCTCAAATATCTGATGGATGCACAGATCGTGATGAACTACTTGAGTGTTATTATATGCTTCTAGAACTTGAGTGTCGATGATGTGACTTAAGGTATTTAAAGGAATATTTTGCTTATACTCTGGAGTTTGGCTATTTCTCTGCATTTTTTATATATCAACTCCATCAACAAATGCGATTATTTTAATTTATTGTAAATGTTTTTATACAAAATTATCCGTGAGCCTGCATATTAATAAATGCCCTCACGATAGAAGCCTAGTTAGGCCTAAGGCCAGTCCAGTACGCGAAATGCTTCTGTTTTGCACTACCCATGCTAATTATATGCATCTTCAAACATACTTGATACTTAAAACTCTAACTAATCAATTTTTATTAAACATAATAACTGCTAAAATTTTACCAAATATTTTATTCCTAATTAAAACTTTAAAACCATTTAAATTTAAAAAATACCTGATTACATTATTGAGGTATATTTAGGTACAAGCCTTTAGTTTCAAGATTTTTGTTTACTTTACAAATGCTTTTTTGTATAACTCTCTATATGGTTCAAATACAATGACTGAATAGACTTTATCTTTTTCTACGAATATTTGCTGAAAGAAAAAACAATTATTACCCAATCTTCATTGTGTTTCTTCAAATATAAAAATACTGTAAAGCCAAAGAATTGATTCTCTGTCAGTAGGTAAAAATGTCTATAATGCAGATATGACAACACTCAACAGATATCAACCACTGTTGATATTACTTTATGACCAATTCTCTAGAGATGCCTATGAAACTTACTCAAGCTCAACCACGACAGGAAGTTATGTAAAGTTTTGTAACGATAATCAAGTTTTTGATGAATTTTGTTATATTCTGTGCGTGTAAGTTTTGTTAATCAGTAATTATGCGTAAAGGAACAGACAACTTCTAAGCAAAGCTGAATTAGTATAGCTAAACATGCTACAGTAATTTCCGAAGGCATATCATTGCCTAATAGAAGTGAAAATCTGCAATGGAACTGTAGTAACTTAGTTCAACTCTTACGCACCTTAAAAATCCTTCCTAATATTTGTATCTGAGCTACTTGATTACCTGACCTACTTGATTATTTACGTCAGGGATTTTATTCTGCTATTAAGTTAACACTCACCAGAAAATCTTTGTTTTGGCATCTAAAGCTCAAAATTTCCAGGCTAAACTGGATTCTATCCTGCAATAAAAGCTAAGTATCTGGGTAGTAACTGCGCTCAACCGACCCTACGAAGAAGCTTTTGATCAAGAATTTAAATTTAAAGTTAGTGCAAAGAAAATGGTTAATTAGTAGGCTATAAAGTCTAGGTTTCTTTGAAATAAAAAATATGAGATCCCCCGCAGCGTTAATATAAACTTTCATCAAATTTTAACTACACCAAGTCTTTATAACTATGAGTAATCAAAGCATTACAACAAGTAAATTCAATGAAGTGCCTTTAGATTTACGTGCATCTTCATTTGCCAGGGTACGTAAGGGTTCGTGGTGGTTGAGATTAACAACATTGTTTTTAGTAGACTATACTCTTTTATCCTTGGCTTGGGTTATAGCTGGATATCAATCTTCTTATGGGCATTTTACTTCGTATATACAGAGTCATTATTTGCCGATTCTAATAACTATTGCTATTCAAATAGGCTCATTAGCTATCGAGGGTATTTATCGAGAAGGTCAAAAACGCTATGACTATTTCAATATTATAAAATCGTTAACTTTTGCTCATGGATTAATACTCCTAGTTTGTCTTTTATATAAGCCAGTCATTGATATTACACGCCCAAGATTAATATTATTATCTTGGTTGCTAAGTATATTATTTATTTGTACTGGTAGATATGCTATAAATATCACACTTGAATATCTGCGTAAACAGAAAAAAATAGTTCGATCTTCTGTCTTTATTATTTGTGATACTCAAGACCATGAGCAGATAGCTAGCTTTATAAAAAAAGAAAAACATTATATTGTCTCTGGAACTGCTAAAGCTAATTCATTAGATAGATATCAACGTCAAAAAACATTGAATCAACTTAATGAATTAGGTGTAACAGAAGTTTTTATATCTTGGGATGCTCTAAAAAATAGAATGTTTTTATGCTGGTTATTTCAAGCATCTGGCATCCAAGTACATATTTTGCCGATGGAATTAAAACCAATTTATAAAAACATAGAATTTAATAAAATAGGGGGAATGCCTTGTCTGAGTTTGGATTGTCCAATTATTACAGGTAAAGATTTTTGGATAAAGCGTACTTGTGATTTTTGCTTTGCGACTTTATTTGTAATGTTATCATTTCCTATTTATATAGCTATAGCTATAGCTATCAAACTGGACTCTCCCGGCACAGTATTTTACAAACAAACCCGTATAGGTTTACATGGGCAACAGTTTAAAGTATGGAAATTCAGAACTATGAGGTCTGATGCAGAAAAATTCCAAAAAGAATTAGAAGCATTAAATGAAACGAAAGATGGGATTATCTTTAAAATTAAAGATGATCCTCGCATTACCCATGTTGGAAAATTCCTTCGACGTTATAGCTTAGACGAATTACCCCAACTTTTTAACGTTATCCTTGGAGAAATGAGTATAGTAGGCCCTCGCCCTTTACCTATTAGAGATGTAGATAAGTTTTCTGAACATCATTTTATTCGCCATGAGGTTTTACCTGGTATTACAGGTCTTTGGCAAGTCTCAGGTCGCTCAGATATTTTAGATTTTGAACAAGTGATAAATCTTGATCTTAACTACATCGAAAATTGGTCGCTTCGGTTAGACTTTGAAATTCTCCTAAAAACAGTTATGGTAGTTTTGAAAAAAGAAGGTGCTTACTAGGGTTAGAAAACAAAATCATAGCAGACGGCAATAATTATAGTATTTACATTTTGATACAATTATTGCAGTTTTCGGTAGAGTTTCTGTTTTTCACGCATTAAATTTAGATTTTCTAGTTTATTCTAGTTTGCTGAGTGATTAACAACCTACTTAAAGATGACAAAAGGTTTTGCGTTCACTACTCAGGCTTCTAACGATATATGCAAAAAAAATGAGGTTATGAGATAGACAGGTATTGGCAATTCAAAATGAGCGAATTAAGGTGAATTAATAGTTTAAGAATGGTAGAAAAGTACAAATTCATAAGTAATTCCCTCTCAATGATAGTCAATCGGTTAGTGCAAAGTATAACAGCTTTTGTATTAACCGCTGCTATTGCTCGTAATCTAGGAGCTGAAGCTATAGGCCAGTATCTCCTAGCCTATAGCTACTACTTTATCTTTGTGGGCATTGCTTCACAGGGACTAAAGATATTATTTACAAGAGAACTAGCCCGTGAACCACAAAAAACATCAGTTTATTTGATGAGTGGTACTTGCTTGCAGTTAATATTTAGTCTGCTCAGTTATGGAGCATTGGTGATTGTAGTATTTTTACTTCCCTATAGTTCCAAAACCTCGACTCTTTGCTACATAATGGGCTTAACGATAATTCCCTTTGCACTTTCCAACGTAACAGAGGCAATTTTCCAAGCTAAAGAAAAGATGCATTTGATTGCCATTGCTACAGTCCCAGTGTATGTAGTACGTCTAATAATAATGATCTGGGCGATGCAACTGAAGTATGGAATTGAATATCTGGGAGCGATACTATTTTTTTCGGAAACATTAATTCTCCTAATTGAATGGATTTTCATCACACAGTCCGTCAAAATAGAATGGCAAATTGATAAAGATTTTGTATGGAATACAATTAAAAGTGTAAAGACATTTTTTGCTATTGAAGCAATAGCTGTAGTAAGTAGTAGAATTGAAATTTTGATTCTTTCATTGTTAGGTAATGAGTTGTTAGTAGGTCTTTTCGGTGCAATAGTACAACTGCTACAACCATTTTTAATTATTGCCAACAGTATAACTGTAGCAATGTTTCCGAGACTCTCAAAAGTAGTAAATCAAGGACGGGACAAGCAGAAACAGATCACGGAAAATATTATTGAAATTTTACTAATCATGGCATTACCCTTATTTATGGGAATGTTATTTTTTGGTAAAGATATACTAATTTTTATTTATGATTCTAGCTTTGCTCAAGCAAATCTAGCCCTTCGTTTAATTGCTATATCACTTTTTTTTCTGCCCTTTACGCGCTCACTCTCCTATCTACTTGTAGCCAATGGTTTCGAGATAGTTAACCTGCGTGAAGTGGTTATTACCACTACATTAGGAAGCTTGGGAGGTATGGCATTAGTTTCACAATATCAGTTACTAGGTGCAGCCTTAATGGCATTATTAATGACTATTCTTGGTTTTAGCCAGTTTATTTATTTCACCTATACTCGCCTTTTTTCATTAGATTTATGGCGAATTATGCGCCGACCGTTAATCATAAGCATTATGATGCTACCTATATTCGTGTTATTGCAAAAAATTAGCTTGGACTTTATATTTACTCTACTTATTGCAACTTGTGCCTATGTTTTATTTGTGATTTTTCTAGGGATTAGTGCGTTTGGCGGGTTTCGTTTTTTGTGGATAAAACTTTTAAGATAGCAGTAGTTGTTTAAAATAAAATTCCACCAATCAGGTATCTAGATTTGTTGAATAAATAATTTAAGTGATAATATAATCTTAATTATGATTAAACTTGCGTTATTACATTTTGGCTTTGAAGACTACACCATCGAATTAGCAAACAGTCTGGTTAAATATGTTGATTTAACGCTAATTCATCCGGAGAATGTCTGTATCAATGTTCTTGATTCCAGTATCCGCGTTATTAGCTTTAAAAAACCACGGATTCGCGACCCGCGTAACCTAGTGTCTATGGGCACTATGATGCGTATCATCAAGGACATACAGCCAGATGTTTTACATGTGCAAGAAACTAACGATCCTTGGTACGATTGGACTTTGTTACTCAACAAGATGCCACCATTGGTGACAACTATCCACGATATATTCCGTCACCCAGGGGATAGTATGGCTGTATTCGGTTCAGAGTATACCAGGCGTATTGCTTTCTACCGTTCCCAACAATTGATTGTCCATACTCATCAACTAAAAAAGATTCTAATTGAACAATTTAGTTTACCTCAAGAGCGAGTTAATGTTATACCGCATGGGGAACTTGGTAGTTTGTATCAGCGCCGAGGTAATCACTTGAGTCAGCCTCGTGATCCAAATACATTGCTATTTTTTGGACGCATCTGGCCTTATAAAGGATTGAAATATTTGCTTGAAGCTATGCCTTTAATTGCTGAACGTGTCCCTGAAGTTAAGCTGATTATTGCTGGACGGGGAGAAAATATAAAACAATATTTCCCTAATGGCTATGATGAGAAACGCTACGAGATTATCAATGACTTTATACCCCTTGAAGAAGTAAGTAATCTATTTCAACGCAGCACAGTTACAGTTCTGCCATACATAGAAGCTTCTCAAAGTGGTGTAGCAGCCTTATCTTATGGAATGGGAACACTGGTTGTAGCCTCTGAGGTAGGGGGATTGAGTGAGATAGTTCAGCATAAAAAAGATGGGTTGTTAGTTCCCCCTTGTGATGTTCAATCCCTAGCTGATGCCATAATTTGTTTATTAAGCGATCGCAACTTGCAACAACGTATGCAAACTGCGGCACTAGCTCGTTGTCAGCAAGATTTAAATTGGTCAAATATTGCCGCTCAAACTGTGGAAGTTTATCAAAAAACCATAAGAACGGGGCATTAATAGCACTGTACTCATTACTTTTACATTTAACCAACATAATAATTAAAAATTTAATAAACAAAGTATTAGTCAAAATCGATTGATACTAGTAACCACTAATCCCTGACTTGCTTAATCTATTTTCTATCTATATGTATACATGATGATACATATCATAAAAAATGAGGAAATTTTTAATTTCGGCTGAACAAACACTTACATTGGCTTGCTTGATGCTCTACTCAGGAACTCCATTAGATGCTTTTCTAACGGATGGCTATAGTATAAAAGAGGGTGATAGAACTATATTTCGATTCCTTTATACTTTTACATATATAGTTTGCCTTTCCTTGATTGCTCTACGCTGGAAGAAGGTTACTTACATTGTTTTAAGCAAAGATAAGTTGATTTGGATATTGATTGGAGTTTGTGCACTTTCTAGTCTTTGGTCTTCAGATCCAGAGACTACTATACGTCGCGTTATTGCTCTGGCAGGAACAAGTATCTTTGGACTTTATTTAGCTTCACGCTACAGCTTAAAGCAGCAACTGAAGTTACTTGCATACATGTTTGGCATTTCAGCAGTAATGTGTTTCTTATTTGTTATTTTTATACCAAAATATGGTATTGCAGGTGGTATTGATGGAAATACTTGGCGAGGAATATTCCCAACTAAGAATGTTCTTGGCAAGAGATTTGTACTTAGTGGAGCAATATTTTTCTTCCTTGCCATGACTACTCGAGAAAATCGCTGGGTTTTATGGCTTGGCTATGTTACTTCTGGATTACTTGTATTATTCTCAAAATCAACAACATCCCTAGGTAACTTTATAATCATTACAGGTGTTTTTCTTATATATTCTCAAATTTTACATTTAAAGTATAAAGTAATGATACCTGTTGTAACGTTACTGTCAACAGTTGGTATAGCTTTTTACACCTTGTTTGTCTCACAAGCTGATACAATTTTAGGCTCAGTAGGTAAGGACACAACACTCACTGGACGTGTAGAATTATGGCCTGCTGTGTTAGAGATGATTGCAAAAAAACCGTGGCTAGGATATGGCTATGGAGCATTCTGGGACAAGAAGGGTGATTCTTCTATCATTATACAAACCGTACAATGGAACGCTCCTAATGCTCACAATGGTTTTTTGGATCTCTGGCTAGCGTTGGGTCTACTAGGAGTTTTGGTTTTTCTAACTGGGTTCGTTATTAATTTATTAAAAGCAATATATTTCATCCGATGGAATAAAACATCTGAAAATTTATGGCTTTTAGTTTATTTTACCTATATTATTCTTTCAAATCTAACTGAAACTACATTATTAGAGCAAAATAGCATGGAATGGATACTTTATGTATCAGCAATATTATCAAGCAAACTTTCTACACGCGCAAATCTGTAAAAATAAAATCAATAGTCTTACTCGATCTCAGCCGAAGCCTGGGAAGCGTTTGGAATCTGGGAAAATCAATCAAACCTTAACTTGCGATGATTTTATGGAAGTGAGGTCAAAATGTATTGCTTCCATTCAAGAAGGGCTATATCTTCTGAGATAGTAGCCGAAGGACAACGCAGAATGAAGATTCTTAAGTGGTAATATCAAGCTCTGAAACTGTTAGAGGCTTATGATAAAATTTGGCAAAGCTAGTAATCACTTTAAATTTAGAATGGAAACTAAATTTGTAACTTAGATAGTCTATACTATTGTCAGATTGTCAAACAGATCAGTCATGTCAATTGCAGTGGTTTGTGCATTCTCTAAGTCAATTTTTAGTTTCTTGCTTAAAACCTGTACTTTTGAAGATTTATGTCAAAAAAATCTATGGAATCTAGAGAATCTATCGATTTAGACCTTAGCCGTTACTTATTGATATTAAAACGATGGTGGCTACCTGGTACTGCGATATTTGCAGCTACAGTTATGCTCAGTGTTATAGCTACACAATTTCCGAGGCCATCCTATGAAGCCGAAGGAAAACTTTTATTTAGAGTTCCTTCTTTTAAAGTAGCAGGCTCCAATCTTTTGCCTACTAATACTGAAGGAGGAGATGGAGGAGATTTAAAATCCTTGCTAGCAAATCAAAATCCTATAAACACTCAAATAGAAGTTATTTCTTCACCTACTATATTGCAGCGAACAATAGACAAACTAGGGCTTAAAGACAAAGAAGGTAAACCCATAGAGGTAGACCAACTACGAAAAGGCGTGATCTTGAAAATTGTTAACGGCACAGATGTATTGCGAATTAGCTATACCAGCCGTGACCCTGAACAAGCAGCGGCAGTCGTTAACACAATTATGAATCTTTATTTAGAAAATGATATTTTGACAAATCGCTCTGAGGCAGCAGCAACTCGTCAATTTATGGCCAAGCAGCTTCCTAAAACTCAAGAGGCTGTTAATAATGCAGAAGTAGCGCTACGTATATTTAAACAGAAGCATCAGATAGCTAATTTATCAGAGGAGACAAAATCAGCCGTTGAAACTATTGGAAATCTCGACAATGAGATGAATACTGTTAGGGCTCAACTCGATGAGGTAAATGCGCAAACCAATGAACTGCGCCAGAAAGTAGAGCTAAATTCTCAAGAAGCGATCGCTGTGAGTGCCCTCAGTCAGTCACCCGCAGTACAGGGAGTTCTTACACAACTTCAAGATACTGACCGACAGATAGCGGTAGAGCGTAGCCGTTTTTTAGATGACAACCCCGTAGTTATTAACTTAGAAGCAAGGAAAGCTAGCTTACAATCACTCCTGCAACAGCAAGTTGGTCAGACTGTTGGTAATCAAACACAAATTCCGCAGAGACTATTGCAGATTGGAAATCTGAGACAAAACTTAATCCAAAGTTTTCTGCAATCAGAAGTACAGCGCTTTGGTTTAGCTAAAAGACTCTCATCTCTGTCTAATTCCCGTCTTGCCTACGAGCAGCGAGTAAAAATCATACCTCAGTTAGCACAAAATCAGCGGGAGTTAGAACGGAAAGTTGAAGTTGCAGAATCCACATATCAAACTCTCTTGAAAAAGGTACAAGAATTACAGTTAGTTGAGAATACAAATACAGCCAGTTCGCGGATTATTGCTCCGGCTTTAGTTCCAAACAAGCCAGTAACAGGCAAAAAAATTATCATTTTATTGCTAGGAGTGATGTTCGGTTTATTTTTGGCTACTACAACTATTCTCTTCCTAAGCATGAGAGATAGATCATTGAAAACGCTTAAAGAAGTCAGAGATGTATTTAGATATACGTTGCTGGGAATTATTCCTTTATCTGTTAAAAAGATTCGTCGTGATTCAAATGTAGAACCAAAAATTGCTGTTAGAGATACGCCTTACTCTTTAACTAGTGAAATGTACCGCATGATTCAAGCCAACCTGAAATTTCTGAGTTCAGATAAAGTACTTAAAACTATTGTGGTAACTAGCGCAGTTCCTAAAGAAGGCAAGTCTACAGTTTCAGCTAATTTGGCAGCAGCGATCGCTCAACTAGGGCGTAAAGTTTTATTAATTGATGCAGATATGCGAATTCCTTCTCAGCATCATCTTTGGCAGCTAACCAATGCAGTTGGTTTGAGTGAGGTTCTTGTAGGTCAGGCTGAATTTGACGTTACTGTATCTAAGGTAATGGATAATCTTGATGTCTTAACTGCTGGGGTTAGACCTCCCAACCCACTGGCTTTGCTTGACTCTAAACGGATGGCATCATTAATTGAAAATTTTTCATCTCAACATAACTATGATTTTGTAATTATTGATGCTCCTCCCCTGCTTTTAGCAGCCGATGCCTTGACTCTAAGCCAAATGACTGACGGGATTTTGTTAGTAGCTCGACCTGGGGTAATTGATTCTAACAGTGCTAACGCTGCTCAAGAGATGTTGGAAAGATCCAATTACAACGTACTAGGCTTAGTCGTGAATGGAATCATTGATAAAAATGAATCTAGTAGTTATTTATATCACGAGCACGAATATTTTAAACCAACAAAGTTGGCAAAAGAATTTCAGGGGCTTGCAAAAAAATAAAACTTTCAAAGGTTAGGAACTACTCCTATTGATAAGCCATGATCATAATTCATGTGACTGAAGAGGCAGGAAAGTAAGACGTAAGATGCAAGCAATAATGCGTCCTTGTTTCAAGCCCTTGCATTTATGTATGGGGTTCTCTCCCCAGAAAAAGCTGCTCCTTTTCTTCTTCTTTAATAGTTTAAGATGGGAAATGTAAGTTAAAACTTACAGTTTGCCCATTTTATTTTTATTAGAGTTAGGAAAAATCAGGAATCTAGTTTTGATCGGGGATTGAATATAGAAAATTGATTGCCGTTGAAGCAACAGCTAGGTTTAGCACGCAATTATCTATGCATTAGCGTAGCCTGATACAAGTATTAACTATCTTCGCAAACGCTGAAACCCTGATTCTTTACCACACTTTTTCTTAGTTTTTAAGAAATGAGCCAACAGTGTGTTACAAAAACGGGTTGTAGACAAAAAGGCTGGATAAATCAGGATTTTGCCATACAACCCAATTCCATACTCTTAACTACTACCGCATTTCGTATGCCCCTCTATCGGATCGTGAACCCTTCACACGAGGTTCGCCTATAAAATCGGTTTTCACACTATTGAACTTCATACCACTATTGATTGCTGGACTCGTAGACTTCAGCCTAAAATCACCATTGTAGGGATTCATAAAGAGTGGATCTGCAATCATATCACTAGACCCGGAAACAGGTATCAAAGAACTATTGGCGTTGAGGTTGTAGTCAAATCTAACGTTCTTACCACCGTATCTTACGTTTATCCGTTTCCCACGCTCAGAATAAAGAATGTTATTGAGAACGTTGACATTATTTGAAGCATTAACCGAGATTTGCCCGTCTGAAATTTCCGGACTCTGGTTATTCATATAACTAGTGTTGTAGACAATATCGATATTCTCACTTTGGAAAGTGTGAATGCCGCGACCACCATTTTTATATGAGATATTGCTAGCAATCAAAGTACGTCCTCGATACGCACTTATTTTTGATCCTTTTTGCTTATTCATTCCACGATCAATAATAATGCCATTACCGTCTTGGATCTTGCCATTAAAAATCCAGGGAACGAGCATTTTATTGTTGTAGACCTTGTTTTTGGTAACAAATATCTTGTAGTTTTGGTTGTTGTCAGAATTCCAATTGTTGAGCAGCGAAATGCCACTACAGCCGTAAACTGAGTACCAGGCATTATTAAATACCTCGTTATTATCTATTGTTAGATAGTCTGATTCAATGGCTGAAATACCTCCGCCTCCACAATTATGTACCTTGTTGTTGAGAATACGTATATGGTGGGAACGACCATCTTGTCCTCCTTCTATGCTGATACAATTTCCATTGGTCAGGGGGTTTGATTGGTTATACTTCTGACTCAGCCCATAACTACGAGAAATTTTGCCATTGCTCCCTTCAACCTCCAGCCCATTAACTTCAATATATGATGCTCCATCGTTAATCAAAACTCCATTCCATCCATTGTGCTGAAGTTTCGGTTGCTGTCCAGGGTATGCCTTATACGTAATCCATGCATTTGCCCTTCCAGAGCGTTTAATATGTACTACCGCTCCCGATGGATGTGAATTCTTGTATACCCCATCCATAATAAGTACCGTGTCCCCAGGGTTACTCAGGTCTGCTGCTCTTTGAATTGTCCTAAAGGCAGATGAGGTAGTGCGTCCGCTATTTCTATCGTTTCCTTTACCACTAACATAGTATGTTGTCCCATTTGAAATAGAACTGATCAGTTTGCGGCTTGGTAGTGGCATTTCTTGATCAGTGGGTGACTGCCGAACATCTTTAACAAAAGACTCTGTTATTCTCTGTCCTTGAACCAGACCTGTTAATGCCCAGGGAAGTACAAGAGATGCGCTCAAACTGAGAAAACCTAAACCATGAATCATCATAGGGAAAAAATAGGGTATGTTGCAAAAACTGATTCGTCAACGGTCAGTAGCTCTAGCCTTAGTCAGTAACTCAGTATTGGATACAGTCGTGAATTGCCATTTGTAACTTTATACACCCTTTATCAGGTTTCAACCTGAGAGTTCCCACGTAGATATGCCTGAAAAGCCTTTTTAACTTGTCTTCCAGAAAATAGCAATTGTATAGTAAAAGTACTGAAGGAAAATGATTCAGTATCCACAGCTATTCCATTAATGGACACCAAGCAAGTGTACAAATGGCGTCATTTCCAATTCGACATCATTGTACTGTGTATACGCGATATCTGTGGTTAAGATAGTATATCTGTTATAAATTAGTTGATTTACTTAAATAATTCTTATCATAATGATAATCAATAAATAGATGAAGCCCTTATTTAAAGCAGTTTTTAGGATTAATTCCTTTTAAAGATTATCATTCTCATAAGATATCAGAGTAACTAAAACAAAGCTTGAAAAAGCCTATCAATAGCAGATTAAGAATTTTCAGTGAAAACTTTAGGTCTGGAGTACTTTTGAGGGAGTAATACTACCCAAAAAGATCCTAAAATTGAGATAGAAATACAATTTTCGACGAAGCGATCGCTGCATGTAAGCCAGTTCTGTACCCTAGTTTTATCCTGTGGCCGAGAGAGTGCGTAGCTTGCTTTCCTATAGGAGTACAAGAATAGCTTTTTCGTGAAATGGTATAAGCGGCTCCAACCCTTGGGATATGGCTGAAGCCGCTTATTACAAACCTTAAATTATTCACGCCCACTTACATTACTTCTTGCTGTCAAAAGGCAGTACAAGAGTAATTTAAGACTTGCCATTATGAGTCTATAGTTTTTTTCTATACCAATCCAATTTAAATTGTAAAAAAATACGGAGATAAAAATACCTATTTACAAGCTTTTCAAGTTTTTGTTTCTCACAAATGATTAAGTAAGCCTATATTAACTCTTGACTATTGAGCCGTGACTTATAGGTAGTGCAATTTTGGGGACGGAGAGATTTGACCAACGCCCCCATTTAATCCTTATCTTAAACTAGAGTCCGAATACCCTCAGAATACTAAATATAACACCTAGAGGCCCAGCTATGGTGTTTGTGGTATCGCCAGTCTTAGCTATACCCGATCGATTGACTACCACAACATCATTATTGCGGAGTATGGGATTAGTTTGCTCATTAATCCCAGCAGAGAAATCCATTTTTACAATACGTTTAGTCACAGAACCATTAGGGTTGAGGCGAATCAAATCAACAGAATCACTACTAGCTCTAGCATCATTAAATCCTCCAGCAGCGAGTATAGCTTGATTTAAAGAGCTATTCGGCTGAACGTCTGTTAATCCTGGTCTTTTAACTTCGCCTACTACACCAACTTGAATGCGTGCAGGAGACAAAGTAGTGGTAGCTAATTGAGTGGCTTCTGCGGGGTTAATTTCAGTTGCTGTCGGAATAACTATTGTATCTCCGTCTTGCACGATAATATCTTGATTGGTGTCACCACTCTGCAATAATTGCCAAAGATTGATATCTATAGCTTGTTCTGAACCAGCTCTTGTAGGTCGGCGTAGCTTGAGATTACGAATATCAGCCTGTGCTGTAATTCCCCCAGCTAGTTGAATTACCCGCGTCACATTTGGTAGACCATTGGGAGTGGTAGTACCACTATTAGTGGTTGCGCCTCCCCCCTGTGCATCTGTGCTAGCTGGGGTGACAAGATAGGAACCGGGACGGTTAACTTCACCGATAATTGTTACCGTGCGGGGTGTGGTTTGGCTAGCGGCAAAGTTAGCTGCAAATATATTGCGGGATTCTGCCACGTTGAAGTTGGTTGCAGTTGGCACAACTATAGTGTCTCCATCCCGCAAGGTAATATCCTGTGATAACCTGCCTGTTTGGATGAGTTCCTTCAAATTGATACTGACGGTTTGCTCTGAGGAGCGCCCTATTTTACGCCGTAATTGAACTTGAGTCACATCCGCAGCCAGCGTTACACCTTGTGCTGTTGTCAGTGCGGCTAATACAGTGGGGTATTGTACGCCGGGATTGTCTCCTGCGCCTCCGCTCAAGCTCAGGGTGTAAGCGCCTGGACGTGTCACCTCTCCGGCAACGAAAATATTGATGGGACGAGATGATAACAAATTGACTGAGATCAAGGGACGTTTCAGGAAGCGAGCATATCTTCTAGCAATTTCGTCAGCAGCCTGTTCGGTTGTTAGACCGAGGACTGACACACTGCCAATTAAAGGTAAGTTGATGGCTCCACCTGGGGGAATTTGATATTCCCCCGTATACTCAGGTACTTCAAATACATTTACACGGATGCGATCGCCGCCTCCTAATGAATAATTAGTATCTAATTGTGTTGATGTGTTTGGTGTTGGTGTTGTTGGTGGTAATGATTGTCCCTGAGCTAGACTAGCAAATGGAGCAACGGCATTGACAGCAGTTAACAAAGCTACACCCACAACTGGCTGAGTTAGGAATTTAAACAAACTTGTATTAAGCATATTTACCTGAGACTCTGAAACTACAATCAATAATGTACTGTCTTAACATTTTTATTTTGACTATACCTAAGTATTCATGTTCCCCAACACTCTTATTCTCCTCGAAAAGTGTCATTTTCCGGAGGAAATTTGTCTAGTGAATTTGAATTTTTAGTGAAGCTAATTTAAAGTTAAGCCAACTTGAATATAGAAATTCTAAAAAAATATTAAGAACTTCCGCAAATAAACGCAGTTTATACAAGAAGTTCTTTGTTAATCAATAAAGTACTTATAAATAAAATTTTCTTCTCAATGTCAATTTTACGACATTTAAACTCACAGTTTAAATCTGCTAGGGCTACCAAAATTATGAACAAGTTCATTAAATAAATACAAATAACCTTAAACAATTCGCAATTCGCAATTCGCAATTACGTTTTGAGATGGGGATTTAAACCCCTTTTTCATTACAAGCAATTCCCTTTGGGGATGGGGAATTAACCCCTACACTTTGTTAAAAAGAGATGGGAATTTTATTTTTGTCGGTTTGCTTCAGAAAGATGAACTCAAAAAGGCAGAAATTTTGGGTTTTGTTGCTCAAGGCAACCCAAAATTTACTATTTGCCAACAAGATTAATTCAGTTAGTCATTTTTTCTTTGGATTTGTTGAATAAAAAACTCTTCTAGGGAGTAACGCGACAAATTCATGGCAATAATTTTACCCTCCATGAGACGAAGACTGGCGAGAAAATCATAGTAATCGTCTTGTAGTGTACCTTGCCAGGAACCATCAGGTTCAAATCTGATAGTGGGTATCCATTTTTGAAGAATTTCCCAGTCACCACCTTGACCTTTGACGTGATATGTGTTGTTTCTGCCTAAGAGTTCATTGAGGGAACCAGAGCAAATTAATTCACCTTGAGCGAGGATGGCAATGCGATCGCAAATCTGTTCTACTTCACTAAGAACGTGGCTGTTGAAAAAAATCGTCTTACCAGCAGCTTTTAGCGCCAGGATAATTTCCCGCATTTGGTAGCGTCCCACAGGATCAAGACCAGACATGGGTTCATCCAAAAAAACCAAATCTGGCTCGTTAATTAGCGCCTGTGCCATCCCAACACGCTGTAGCATTCCTTTAGAATAGCGACGCAGCAGCTTTTTGCGGGCATCGGTTTGGGATAAACCCACTAATTCCAGCAGTTGAGGAATGCGTTGGCGTTGCACACTTTGGGGAATTTGGAATAGCCCGGCAGCTAGCTGTAAAAATTCCCAGCCAGTGAGATAGTCATACAAATAGGGATTTTCTGGCAGATAGCCGATATGTTGCTTAACACTGCGATCGCCTATTGGCTTACCAAATAATAATCCTCGTCCAGAGCTAGGGCGAATAATCCCCAGCAACAATTTTAAAAGGGTGGTTTTACCAGCACCGTTTGGCCCCAGCAACCCAAAGGTTTCGCCTTTATAAACTGTTAAAGAACAGTTTTTGAGAGATACGACTTTTTGATTTAGCCAAAAACCAGTGCGATAGACTTTTCGCAACTCAGAAGTCAGGACTACTGGCGGAGTGTCCGTCGTATTAAGTTGAGAATCAGGGTCATCTGCAACAGACTTCATCTTGGTTCAATTACTAATTACCAGCTTGGCACTAATTACAAGTTACCCGATAGGCTGATAATAACCATCACTAACCTGTGTGTCAATTATCGCAAACAGATTACCTGAATTAGCACTAAAAATATAAGCCCTGGTCAGTAACTATGATTAACTTTACAAAACGCCTTTAGAACTGGGAATTAGACCAGCACGACGAGGGTCGATTTCCACTGCCAGCCGTGTTGCTCTCGCAAATGCCTTAAATGTAGCTTCAATAATGTGATGGGAATTAATGCCATCCAGTTGCCGAATGTGCAGTGTCATTTGGCTATGGTTTACGAGTGCCACAAAAAATTCGCGCACAAGTTGGGTGTCATAGGTTCCTACACGCTGGGTAGGAATTTGTAAGCCGTAACTGAGGTGAGGGCGTCCAGAAAAGTCTAGGGCTACCTGAACTAAGGCTTCATCCAGTGGCGCAAGAAAATTACCAAAGCGGACAATGCCCTTTCTGTCGCCTAGTGCTTGGTTAAAGGCTTGGCCCAAGGTAATACCTACATCCTCGTTGGTATGATGGTCATCAATTTCCCAGTCTCCCTTGGCTTGAACATCTATATCAATCAGTCCGTGGGAGGCAATTTGATGCAACATGTGATCTAAAAACGGAATGCCTGTTGCTGCGGTGCAAGTTCCTCTACCATCCAGATTGATGGTAACTTGCACAGCAGTTTCCCCAGTGGTGCGGTGAACAGTGGCAATCCGAGGGGTTTTAGTTGACTGGTCGTAGTTTGAATTAACTTGGCGATTGGTTGTTTGCATAGGGAGTGGAAAGAGTTAGGAGTTAGGAGTTAAGAGTTATGAATTTTTAACTCATAATTCCTAACTTTATCGCGTCACATTCCCATAATTTCATATCCTGCATCTACATATAGAATTTGTCCGGTAATACCACTGGACAAATCACTACATAAAAAAGCGGCAGCGTTACCTACTTCTAGCTGAGTTACGGTGCGTCGTAGGGGAGCTACTTCTTCTACATGATGAATCATATCCAAAATCCCACCCACTGCTGAAGATGCCAAGGTGCGGATGGGGCCTGCGGAAATGGCATTGACGCGGATATTTTGTGGCCCTAGTTCGGCAGCCAAGTAACGTACACTCATTTCTAAGCCAGCTTTGGCAACTCCCATGACATTATAGTTAGGGATTGCCCTAACACCGCCTAAATATGTGAGGGTGACGATACTACCTCCCTCTGTCATCAAAGGTTTAGCTGCACCAGTTAACTGCACCAGCGAGTAGGTACTAATTTCTAAGGCGGTGTTGAAGCCAGAACGAGAAGTTTGGCTAAAATCTCCAGTCAAATCATCTTTGCTGGCAAAGGCAAGACAATGGATGAGGATGTCTAGCTTTCCCCACTGTTCGCGGATTGTCTCAAAGGTAGATTGAATCTGTTCATCATTTTGGACATTACAGGGAAGAAATAAGCTGGGGTTGAGGGGTTCTACCAATTCTGCAACTTTTTTCTCCATCTTGCCACGTTCATCGGGCAGGTAGGTAATACCCAGGTTTGCTCCGGCTTTATGCAGTTGTTGGGCAATGCCCCAGGCGATCGAGCGGTTATTGGCAATACCTGTAACAAGAGCATTTTTTCCAGTCAGATTTAGCATATAAATTGTTAATGCGATCGATCATCTAGGAGCATACTAGAATCTGACGCACGTTTGGTCTTTGTTTTATACAGGATTTGCAAAAATCAATATTGGTAAGAGTGTTTGCTGCGTGTAAAAATCTTGATTTTTCCTAAAGATATTTCCAAAATAACTTTATTTGTTCTTTAAAAAACCCTTTTTAATACAGCTATTGGAAGTACTTATCAACAATTTATAGCTGAAAGGATCAACAATTCTGTATCATTATAAACAAAGAGTTATGAAGAGATTAGTTTGAGTATAGGAAAGTACAGAAAGGTTGACGGTGCTTTATTCATTTTTCGGGTGTATTCTTAGGTAATCAGTTTTTGTTTTTCCGGCATTGGGTAGGGGAAGGGAGATGATCGTGACACAAGATAAAGCCCTAGCAAATGTATTTCGTCAGATGGCGACCGGGGCGTTTCCGCCAGTTGTAGAAACGTTTGAACGCAATAAAACGATCTTTTTTCCTGGCGATCCTGCCGAACGAGTTTATTTTCTTTTGAAAGGTGCTGTTAAACTTTCCAGGGTGTACGAGGCAGGAGAGGAAATAACGGTAGCGTTGCTGCGGGAAAATAGTGTTTTTGGTGTATTGTCATTGCTGACGGGAAATAAGTCGGATCGGTTTTACCATGCGGTTGCATTTACGCCTGCGGAATTACTGTCAGCACCAATTGAACAAGTAGAGCAAGCACTTAAGGAAAATCCAGAATTATCAATGTTAATGCTGCGAGGTCTGTCTTCGCGCATTTTACAAACAGAGATGATGATTGAAACTCTCGCTCACCGAGATATGGGTTCTAGGTTGGTGAGTTTTTTGCTAATTCTTTGCCGGGATTTTGGGGTTCCTTGTGCAGATGGGATCACAATTGATCTGAAGTTATCTCATCAAGCGATCGCAGAAGCAATTGGTTCAACTCGTGTTACCGTTACTAGGCTACTAGGGGATTTGCGTGAAAAAAAGATGATTTCTATCCACAAAAAGAAAATTACTGTGCACAAACCTGTTACTTTAAGTAGGCAATTCACATAAAATCAATTGGAGAAATGGGAATCGGCGCGTGTTCTATTTTGTTTGAAAAATGACACTAATAGCTAGAGGTAAATCTAAAATTGAATAATTTCAGCTATTGCCAATTTCCACTTCTTTCCAGACAATGCTTAAAAGTAGTAGGCTGTATCTGGAAGGATTTCGGTAGCTAAAGATGACCACCGGATACATCCTCATCGCAGCAATTTTAATTCTGGGAGGCGTAATTGCAACCGTGGGCGATCGCATCGGCACACGAGTTGGCAAAGCCCGCCTCTCACTTTTTAACCTTCGTCCAAAAAATACTGCTGTAGTAGTAACTATTTTTACGGGCGGTTTGATTTCCGCATCAACATTAGGGATTTTATTCGCTGCCGACGAAGGCTTGCGAAAGGGAGTCTTTGAATTAGAAGATATTCAAACAGACCTCAGACAGAAGCGGGAACAGCTAAAAACCGCAGAAACTCAAAAAAGTCAGGTAGAGAGTGAGCTAAACCAAGCAAGAATTGCCCAAACAAAAGCACAACAAGACTTGCAGGTAATTAATCAATATTTGCAGGCGGCGAATGCCAAACAACGCCAAACACAAGCTCAGTTGAACCGCACCATTAGTCAACAAGCTCAAACTCAAACTCAACTCCAACGCACTCAAAGGCAGCTAGAACAAGTTGTACCTCAGTACCAAAAAGCTATAGCTGAATTGCAAAGCGTTTACAATCAGAGAAAGGAGCTACAAGCGGCAGTTGAACTACTGAAGACAGAACGTCAACGACTGTACGCTGAAGCTAAAAAAGCTATTGACCAAGCCAAAACAGCTATTGAAAAACGCGATCGCGAACTTGCTAATCGCCAAGAAGCCATAGAAGTACGCGATCAAAAAATTGCCCAACTCGATCAATTGATTCAAAAGCGTAATGTAGAAGTTGCAGCGCGAGAGCAAGTGATTGCCAAACGGGAATCACGCCTCAAAGAATTGGAAGCACAACAAGAGCAACTAGAAATGGAAGTTGCCAGGTTGGAAAAATATTATCAGTCTTACCGCGACCTGCGTCTCGGTAAGCTAGCCATAGTTCGCGGTCAAGTTCTATCTGCTGCTGTAGTTCGTATTACCCAACCTGCTGCTGCTCGTCAGGCAGTGGTACAACTTTTACGAGAAGCCAATCGCAACGCTAACCTCAGATTAAGTGAGCCTGGGGCAAATCCGGCAAATGTAGAGCTAGTGCGCGTGACCCAGGATAGAGTTGACCAATTAAGCAAGCAGATTGGCGATGGTCAAGAATACGTGGTGCGAATTTTCTCGGCTGGTAATTACGTCAGGGGAGAAAAGCAGATAGAATTTTTCACCGATACAGCCCGAAATGAATTAGTTTTTTCGGGAGGCGCAGTGCTGGCCACAACGACTGCTGATTCCAAAACCATGACATCTTATCAATTACAGCAGCGACTGGAAATACTGATTTCTGCTTCCCAATTTCGGGCCCGTAATGCTGGAATTGTCGAAGATGTGCAAGTAGAAGGGACTTTCTTACGCTTTGTCAGCCAATTAAGACAATACAATCAACCATTGGAGATTAAAGCGATCGCAGCAGAGGACACTTATACAGCCGGGCCATTGAGAGTAAAATTAGTGGCAATAGTCAACGGACAAATTATTTTTAGTACTTAAAACATTATTTGCACACTGTTATTAGTAAGATTTAAACATATCGAACAGCAGTGAAAATAGTTGCTGTGATTGCATTTATTCATTTCTAATTCTTAATTTTTAATTTTTAATTTATTATGACTTTCCCCGAATTTTCACCAACGCAACCAGTCATATTGGGGTTTGATCCAGGTCGAGATAAGTGTGGTTTAGCGGTGATGGGACTGGATCGGCAATTGTATTATCATCAGGTCGTCTTAGCAAAAGAGGCGATCGCTACCATTGAGACACTACGTCAAAAGTTTCCGATCTCTTTGATGGTGATGGGCGACCAAACTACAGCCAAGGAGTGGAGACAGAAATTATATCAGGAATTGACAGAACCGTTAAGTATTATTTTAGTAGATGAGCGCTACACAACCTTAGAAGCACGCGATCGCTATTGGCAAATGTTCCCGCCCAAAGGGCTAATAAAGTTATTGCCACAAGGTCTGCGACAGCCACCAAGGCCGATAGATGATATTGTTGCTATCCTCTTAATCGAAAGATACTTAAATCGCCTCACTGAATCAGCAGTCAACCGATTTTAGATTTTGGGTCGCACCTTTGGTGCGCTTCCAGCGCAACTTGGATTTTGGATTCAAGCAAAAATCTAAAATCCAAAATCTAACAATTTTGAATTCAATCTAAAATCTAAAATCTAAAATCCAAAATTGCATCACTCCTAACTCCTAGAGTTCCGCCCGAATAGTAAAAGCATAATCTCCTCCAGGCTCTAGCTGATAATCTTGTTGCTCCAAAAATCGACCGAGGGGTTCTTTGATTAAGGCGCGGCCTTGGGAAGGCTTGACGGCAAGTTCTCCCCTGCGAAAATGCCACTGAAAATGCCACTCAAACTCACCTGCACTCACTTCACCCTCAAGGAAGCCGTGTTGCCAAGATTGGCGGGTGATTCTGACATGGGCAATAGTTTCTGGCAGTCGTCTTTTAGCACTCACAATGCTTTATGTCAAGTGTAGAATAACAGCCGCTTATATTAGGCTGGCTTCTTATTTTATTTACCAAAATAGCTTAAATAGATAAACTGACAAAGTGAGTATTTGTAGTTGAGCAAAAATTGTACTAATCGAGGATGCTGTAAAATTTCAGTTAAAAGTGACTCAAACTTACTTCATCTCGGCGTTCCGTGTCTGTATAGCAATCCTAAGTCAAACGCGCAGAAACAAGATCCTCAATTTTATATGCGAAAGTCAGCGATCTATGACTTTGGTCTATGAACACACTGGTAAGTAAGCTGTTAAGCATTTAATTTGCACATTGAGATCGCAGGGGGGCAGTTCTTGCTGGGAGCAAGGGAGATGGTTTGCAGCTTTTATTACCATGAAAATGATGCAATTTAAATGACGATTAGCTTAGTGCGGGTAATTTTTATTAAGATTTTAGGAATGAGTGTATCCTAAAAACCGCATATCTGATACTCCTTTCATCAGTATATTGTGGGTTAATAGGAATTTCCTTGAAGAATTTAACTACAATTACAGCCCGATAAAGCTTGGAGTATTTAAATTGCTTTTCTTGGATATCAAAACTCATAATATTCTCTAGTGGATGTTCGATAACTTCATTGACACGCAAACTTTTACGTTCGATAAATACCTTATTGATACTTTTATATAAGGTACAGGTAGTTGCAGGGGATGTTGCAAAAAAAGCAGCAATAGTCATCACAATCAATATAAATATATTTAAGAAAAATAGATAATCACGCTGATTTTGCTGCACCGATAGGGAAGTTTGGTCAGAATAATTAATAAAATCGTTGATTTTAGAGGTAATTTCTTGATTCTCTTGATAGCTAACATGTGATAGCAGGGCAAAGTCTCGAAGTGAAGTCACAATAATAACTTGATAGGTTTTTCCCCCTTTGCTACCAGTCTTTGTAAGAATGTATGCTTCTTGAGGATCAAACATTTTAAGCTTTTCCATGCTTCCCAGCAAATTAAATCGCCTCAATTCACAATTAATTTGATTTGGGGAGAGGCGATTGCAAGTTATTCTAACTGAAGCAGACTCAAAAAATAAGCAGTAAATCAAAAAGCTTAAACAAACAGTAAAAAGGCACCACCCGATGAACCAATATCTGAGTGGTTGATGCTTTAGCTGTAATCTAGTACGAGTTTCCTCTACAATTTTCATCAGTGTTTGTGTATAGAATATTTAACCCCTAAGTAGAGTATTCCCTTG
>NZ_DASQZC010000682.1:0-6180 GCF_035638895.1 Nostoc sp.
ACCAAATCCGGCGAAAGTGCGATCGCCTCCTAGATCCCGTGTAACATAAACTTGCCGCGTTGGTGCTGTAGGATGGCGTTGTACCCCTGTCGTCTCTACACCTATATCTTGTAATAGCTTGACCAGTGCATTCCCTGCTTCATCTTCACCAACGGCTCCGATAAATCCTGCTGGCGTCCCCAGCTTGACTAAAGCACAGGCTACGTTAGCTGGTGCTCCTCCGGGATAAGGAGTCCAGGATTTTACTTCTTCCAGCTTTAGCCCCAATTGATCGGCTAAACAATCAAACAAAACTTCACCGAGGCACAAAACGCGGGGATTGCTCATTTTATTTTAGATTTTAGATTTCGATTTTGGATTAGTAATTTACAGTATAAAATCTACAACAATTTTCGCTAATCTGTCGCCAGCCCTTCATAGAATTAAATGGCAATTTTTACTACTCCATAACATCTATATGCTTATGAATATCGCCTAAGTGTCATAAGTATTAACACTAGCAATTTATATTTTGACTAGTATAATAAAGCACCTATTTAATAATATGGTTTATATTTTTGCCAATTTTAAATCCAAAGAAAATATTGACAATTGGATTACTGCTAAAACTTGAAATCCCTCCCAACAAAAGAATCTTCTAGAATTAGAAAGAGTGATTAAGTACATATACCAAGGGAGGATAGAAATAGTCATGGCTGGTGGCAAGTCTGAGACCCCCGTTAGTCTGTCAGACAGAGAACTGCAAATTATCGACTTAGTAGCCGCTGGCTTAACTAACCAAGAGATTGCAGGAAAACTGGAGATTAGCAAGCGTACAGTTGATAACCATATCAGTAATATTCTTACCAAGACCGAGACAGAAAATCGAGTAGCTCTTGTTCGCTGGGCTTTACAGTGGGGCAAAGTCTGTTTGAATGATGTCAATTGCTGTACTCTGCCTAAACAGATCGAATAAACGATTTATTTAGTGGCAAGGTAATTGCTCTGGTCTGGTATAATTGCAAGCCAATCTTGAAGTTTACTGATTATTTCCCTCTTCACGCCTAAGTTTTCAGTGTGAACACTCTACCAAAAGTTCCGAGTCCTTCACTCAGCCGGAGTTTATGTTAGTGGAGCCAGCTGACCCTCGGACTCGGAAACTATAAAAGATCAGAATTTCTTATTAAGCAGAACAGATGTAGAAATGGGGAGATGAGGTAGCAGGGGGAGTAGGGGAAGAAGAATTATGACCAATGCCCCTTATGAGTGCTGAGTGGGAAGCAAGCGATAGGGTGTAAGGGGGAAGTGAAAGACTTAATGCAGGTTCTTTTTCCCCTTTTCTCCCAGCAAGAAATGCTCCTTGTCCTCTTTCCCCATGCCAATGCCCAAACTCAAAAATCATCCACAAAAATTAGCAACAATTCAGTAGTGCAAGCGTTACATTTGAAAGAAATCTATGTTGCCCCATCGCGTTTGGGAGCAGTGTTCCAATGAATACTTCCGCTTCTTTTGAGGGTAGCTCGTCTCCCTTTAAATTTTTGAACTTTGATTTTACGACACCTGTATCTGAGAAAATTCCGAGTCTTGAAGACCGATTTTCAGAGTTTCCGCAACCCACACAAGATGCCGACTTACTCAGACAGCTATCATTTATTCCAGGTTTGAAAGAAATTCTGATGATACGGCAGGTTCACGCCTTAGAACACGCTACTGTTTGGGTTCTTAGCGAATCAAAAAGTGCCTATCCTGCCAAAGGAGAACCTACTAACGTTCAACTAGATAACGAACTATTAGGCGGTTTATCTACTGAGCAGGGATTCTATCTCTATGGTGAGGTGAATATTAGTGATTTGCGGCGTGCGGTCATACTTGCTCGACATCGCCTCACCAGTGGAGAATGGGATTTGGCTGTACATCCCCGTTGCGGCACAAATTTATCAGTAGCAATGCTCTTAACAGCTGGACTAGCTGTCGGTGTGCATTTGTTACTACCATTTCGACCAATTGAGCAAATAATAGGTTTGGGGTTAGCAGCAACGACAGCCGCCGAACTCGCACCTGATTTAGGTTCTATGGCACAGCGTTACTTAACAACTGCCATTCCTTTTAACCTAGCAGTTGAAAATATTACGCGCACACGCGACCTTTGGGGGCGTGATGCACATTTTGTTAAAGTGGGCTGGCAAGAGTAATCTTATGGAATCAAAACCACGCACCTTCAAAGAAACCGCTAAAGAAACAACTCTACTGTTTGCAGGGGGCGCTGGCGCTGGACTAATCATCTTTGCCCTGTTCGGCGGCTTATGGCACGTCACTCACTTTTGGTGGGTCATGGTAGCAACTACAATGTTCTGCGGTTTATTAGCCGTAGTATTCCGTCAAAACTTCCAGAAGATGTTAGATGCTTTGATGGATAATGCTCCCTGGATGTAGGAACACAAGGTTAAATATTTCCTTAAAAATTATGAGAAAACTTTACTTCTTACTCCCCGGTACAGATGGCAAATTTGCCTGTGGTGGTCTTTGGGCTGAATTAAAAGCACTTAATCTGGTTCAGCAGTTCTGTAGTGCTGATGTCGTAACTTACCGCCAACGAGAAAAAGGTAAACTTTTTATTGATGATTTGTTAAAAGAGAAAAATTTAAGTGATGTAATTTTTGTCATCAGTTGGGGATTTGATATAGCTAAACTCGTGGCTAAACTTAAGCAACACAATGTTGTTTACCATGCACATAGTGCAGGTTATCCATTTAGGCTACCCGCAAGTATTCCAATCGTCACTGTTAGCCGCTATACAATGGGATATTGGGGAGAAAAATCACCCAACTCTCTGATTTATTATTTGCCTAATCAAATTTCTAATGAGTTTCAAAATTTTGGGCTGGAACGCGATATTGATGTTTTAGTTCAAACTCGGAAATCTTCTGAGTATTTAATTAAAGAATTGATTCCAGCGTTACAAAAACGTTGTAAAGTATTGGTTGTTGATTCATACATAGAGGATTTACCTGGACTATTCAACCGAGCTAAGGTTTACCTATATGATTCGGCTGAGTACTGGACGCAACAGCGTGTTAGCGAAGGATTTGGTCTACAACCAATGGAAGCTCTTGCCTGTGGTTGTCAAGTATTTTCTAGTGTCAACGGTGGATTGGCTGATTACTTAGACCCTGGATTTAATTGCTATAAAATTGCTGGATATTCACAAGAATATGATGTGCAACGGATTCTGAAGGTCATTGATTCTTCAGTAGCTTTTAGTTTATCTGAGGAGTTTTTGGCTGAATATCGAACTGAAAATATTATTAAGCGTTTCCAACTTATTCTGAATGAGTTAAATGAATTTTTTGACCACAAATTACAGCAGCCATCTAATATTAAGAGTTTGACGAGAATACGTGTGGCAAAATTACTTGCTCAGAAAATATATGGGAAGCTGAAGAAGAAATATTTTACGTAATAGAAAAGAACCGCAGAGGCGTACAGATCACACAGAGAAGAGAGGAAATGGAATGAGTCGGCGGTTATTAGTTACTGGGGGTGCGGGGTTTATTGGGGCGAATTTTGTCCATCACTGGTGTCAGGTTTATCCAGATGACCGGGTGGTGGTGTTGGATGCGCTTACCTACGCGGGAAATCGTCTGAATTTGGCGCTGGTTGAGGGAAGAGAAAATTTTAGGTTTGTAGAGGGGGATATTTGCGATTGCACTATCATAGATGAGTTATTATCAACCGAAAATATAGATACCATCGCCCATTTTGCTGCTGAATCTCATGTTGATCGTTCAATTCTTGGGCCGGCTGCTTTTGTACAAACTAATGTCGTAGGAACTTTCACGCTGTTAGAAGCTTTTCGGAAACATTGGGAAGCAAAAGCACAGCCATCTGATTATCGTTTTTTACACGTTTCTACGGATGAAGTTTACGGTAGTTTAGGCCCAGATGATCCAGCTTTTTGTGAAACTACACCTTACGCTCCCAATAGTCCCTATTCAGCCTCGAAAGCCGGTAGCGATCACTTAGTGCGTGCTTATTACCATACTTACAACCTCCCGACAATTATCACAAATTGCTCTAATAATTACGGCCCTTATCAGTTTCCTGAAAAGCTAATTCCCCTGATGTGCATCAACACTTTGATAGGGAAACCATTACCTGTTTATGGCGATGGTAAAAATGTGCGCGATTGGCTTTATGTGGGCGATCATTGTCGTGCTTTAGATGTGGTAATTAATCATGGTCAACCAGGGGAAACATACAATATTGGTGGCAACAATGAGGTAGAAAATCTTAACCTGGTGCAACTTTTGTGTCAGATGATGGATGAATTAGCACCTGATTTACCGATGCATCCGGCAAAACAGTTGATTACTTTTGTCAAGGATAGACCTGGACATGACAGGAGGTATGCAATTAATGCAAACAAGATTAAAACTCAGCTTGGTTGGACACCTTCAGTAACAATTGCTGAGGGTTTACGTTTAACAGTTGAATGGTATCTCAATCATCGTGATTGGTGGGAACCTCTGCTGTCTGCGGAATATCAAGCTTACTATCGCAAAAATTATCTGTAGAATCACCTTCCTCACCGAATAGTGTCACAATCAATCGATAACTATGATGTGATTTACTCTGTGGCTGGAGGCATGATTTTTTGGGGCGTGAGACAATATTTCAGCGCCTTCATGATCGAATTGACATCACATGAGCAGAAATCGTCTACATCACAGAAAATCTGCGTTACATCTAGGCGAGATACAATTGTGGACATAGCTAAGACACCCTTTATTTTTTCTTCTAAGCTCCAGCTACGGCTACGGCTCCGGTTACGACTACGGCTCCTAAACCAGCTGCTAAACTTTTACGAATGGTAATAATAAAAAAAGTCTTTAGCACAATTAGGGCGGTTTCACAATTAAATCTCTACCTCAGCCATGAGGCATTAGCTTAGATAGAAGCATTTTCAATTGCCGATTCAACGTTTTAGCCTTAACGTGGAACTGCTAACTATATATCTATATATATTGAGGAGTGATCATGGGGCAGACACAGGAGCTAGGACAGATTATCATCCTGAATGGTGCCCCGCGATCAGGGAAGTCAAGCATTGTTGCAGTAATCCAGGAGACATTTGATGGTCTGTGGATGAACTTGGGTGTTGATAGGTTTATGCAAATGACTCCCCCACGATACCTGCCTGGGATGGGTCTGCGACCAGGGGGAGAACGCCAGGACATCGAACCTCTTGTTCCTATTCTGTACAGTGCCATGTATGAGTCCATCGCCGCCCACAGCCGCTTGGGTCTGAATGTTGTGGTTGATGTTGGACACCATGACGCCTACGCAATCCCACGGGGCATTCTGACCGATAGTGCGCGGCGTTTAAACGGATTGCCGGTCTTGTTCGTAGGTGTTCGTTGCCCCATTGAGATCATTATGGAACGGCGACAAAACACGGGGGGAAAAGTAGGAAATGCAGCCAACTCGTTGATGCCACATCCAGTTGAGTTATGGCAACGTGAAGTCCACATGCCTGGCATCTATGATCTTGAAGTCGATACCTCGTTATTAAGCCCAGGTGCGTGTGCCGAGGTAATACGTAAGCACCTCGGAAATATTCCAGCGCCGTCGGCATTCCAACAACTCGCTGCACACCATATTTAAGCTGTCGTTATCAATATTGCAACTGGGAGCGGTTCCCGGACTTATGGGAGCGGTTCCGGGACTTATGGGAGCAGCTCCCGAACTTATGGGAGCGGTTCCCGAACTTACGGGAACTGCTCCGGGACTTACGGGAGCGGCTCCCGAACTTATAAGAGCGGCTTCCGAACTTACAAAAGAGTTAAATTAAAAATATGCTTTTCTAAACGAAACAAAATATGCGCTATCAAGTTGTGCTTGTCAACTTAATGTTTTGACCGAATTCAGCCGAATCACTCACTGGTTCTGAATACAAAGTAAACAACTCACTCAAAACTTCTTCTCCAGCAATTTCTCTAAGGCTGGTAACTCGTTCTAGCTGTAAATATTACATCACAATGTGTAAGGGCACGGCAATGCCCATACGTGTCAACTTAACGCAAAACCCTGGCAATGACGTTATATCAAGCTTACTCAATTACCAATTAAGTCGTCGGAACCCCACCCCGCTTTTGTCTAGCGACAAAACCTCCCCTCCCCGTGAACGGGGAGGGGATTAAG
>NZ_DASQZC010000683.1:0-1958 GCF_035638895.1 Nostoc sp.
GGACAAGGGGACAAGGGGACAAGGGGAGGAATTCAGATGGGGATTCAGACCCCACCTGATTTAAGTCCACCAAAAAGTGGTGGGGGTCTTAAACCCTTGGGCGTTGCCGCACGACTTGGAAATGGGGAGACAATTCCCCAAGTCTCCTTGTCTCCCCATCACCTTGTCCTCTTTATAAAAAATCTCTAGCTGAGGTAATGATATAAATTAGTTATGAGAAAAGTTTATCGTCAGGTATGAAGCGATCGCAGTCTTATCAAAATAGTTTGTAATTCGTAATTCGTAATTCGTAATTGAATTAGTTAAGGATTCATACCCCGACTAATTATAGAGCAAGAATTTTAGAATTTAATACGGGACTCAAACCCTAAAATTACTTTAGCGCAGCGCGTTCGCTCTTAGCGTTTCGGAGAGAAGGAGTCCGTGAGCCTCATTACAAATTAGGAATTACGAATTAGTTATATATTTACTTTCTTTCTGGATGCGCTGCATCCTCTGCTGAAGGAGTACCCATCCGGTTAATTGTGGCAATCATCTGATACAAGCGCCCCAAGTCGCGTTGATTAAAATACAAAATGAGTCGGGGTAGTTCAACAGTTTCATCTTGTGCTTCTTGAGGTAATGCCTGACTTTTTTCAATCCGTCCTTGAATAATAATGTCGCTGAAATTAGCATTAAGTTGCTCTACCTGAGCATCTGATATATCTGTCTTCAGACGGATGACTAACTTTCCACCGACATATCGACAGGAGTGATAAACCTGGTAAAAACGCGTAATGGCATCACAAGCCACATCCACGTTATCTGTCACCGTGTAAAGACTGGGGTCTTCAGGGCTGACAAGACCATTTTGCACTAGTTGCTTATCAACATATTCGCTCCAAGACCGCCAGTAATCACCACCAGGGCGATCAATTAAAACTAGAGGTACTGGGCCAAATTTACCAGTCTGGCTTAATGTCATGCATTCAAAAGCTTCATCTTGAGTGCCAAAGCCTCCTGGAAACAAGGCTACAGCATCACTTTCTTTAAGGAGAAACAGCTTGCGGGTAAAGAAATATTTGAAGTGAACTAGCTTAGGATCACCTTCTATAAATGGGTTCGCTTCCTGTTCAAAAGGTAACTGAATGTTTAATCCAAAAGAATTTTCTCGACCAGCCCCTTCATGACCCGCCTGCATGATTCCACCGCCACCGCCGGTCATCACCATAAATCCTAATTGAGAAACAGCACGACCAAACTCAAGGGCCATTTGGTATTCTGGTGTATCTGGCGCTAGACGAGCAGAACCGAAGATGGTGACTTTGCGAACGTGTCGGTAATCATAGAAAAGCTGAAAACCGCGCTCCATATCTGCTAAGGCAGCCGACAAGATTTTCCAATCGAGACGCTCAATTTCGGTATCAGCTAGACGAACAATAGTAGCAAGGGCTTGCTGAATAAATTGCCGATTTTTTAATGTCGGTAAGCGAGCGATCAATTCAGCGATATCCGCCTGTAAAGACTCTAATGTGTCAAACGACGCAGATGAGGTCATGAGAACTGCTGCAACAATGGCACTATATTTTACGTGAACTACTCACACTCTAGCAAGCGGGAATAGGGTTCTGATGTACGGTTATACCATTTCACTTTAATAATGATACAAATACGCTGGTAAGGGCATGGCATTGCCCATACGTGTCAACTTAACGCAAAACCCTGGCAATGACGTTATATCAAGCTTACTCAATTACCAATTAAGTCGTCGGAACCCCACCCCGCTTTTGTCTAGCGACAAAACCTCCCCTCCCCATTCACGGGGAGGGGATTAAGGGAAGCCAGTGCGGTCTTGGGGTCTCCCTAAGTGGAGCATCTGGCGTGTGGGGTAAAACGCCTGTGGGATAAGCGTTTTTACTTAAGTTGACACCAATGGGCATTGCCATGCCCCTACGAGAAATCTATATGTATGAGGATTT
>NZ_DASQZC010000684.1:0-24498 GCF_035638895.1 Nostoc sp.
TGGCGCGATCGCATCACCCAACTTTCACAAGAATATCCAGATATCGAACTCTCTCATTTATATGTAGATAATGCTGCTATGCAGTTAGTACGCGCTCCCAAGCAGTTCGATACTATTGTCACAGGCAATTTGTTTGGTGATATTCTTTCTGATGCTGCTGCCATGCTCACAGGTAGTATTGGGATGTTACCCTCAGCTAGTTTGGGTGCTTCTGGGCCTGGTGTATTTGAACCGGTTCATGGTTCCGCTCCAGATATTGCCGGACTTGATAAAGCTAACCCTCTGGCACAGGTTTTAAGTGCGGCGATGATGTTACGCTACGGTTTAGACCAACCAAAAGCGGCAGATCACATCGAACAAGCCGTATTGCAAGTTTTAGAACAAGGCGATCGCACCGGGGATATAATTTCTCCAGGAAAAAACCTTTTAGGTTGCCGCGCTATGGGCGATGCACTGATTTTAGCTCTTGAAAGAAAATAATTAAAAATGCAACTTGGGCAATTTGGCAACCTTTGCTATAAGTTTCGGGTAGACTAAAGGGAAATCTAGCAATCTAATAACAGTCGATAGTGTACGCATTACGACAAGGTCAAGTAAATTTTACCGCCCCAAAGAACCAATCGCCTTTGATTGATCCCGCCCTAATCAGAGCCGCCGGGCAGATATACTATACTCACTGTGAAGTACATCCCGAAATAGCAGGGCAATCTTCCGGTGTAGCAATTAATCGTGTGACTCATCGAGGTAAGGTTATTTTCACTAACCAACCAGTTCTTTTACCTCAAGAATGTTTTGTACCCTTAAGTCAAATAGAATCGCACATGTATTAGTCATTGGTCATTGGTCATTAATCATTGGTCATTAGTCATTAGTTCTCGACAAAGGACAAAAGATAAACGACAAAGGACAAAAGATAAACGACAAATGACACAGGACAAATGACAAAGGACAAATGATTGTATGGACATTTTGTTCGCCATTCCGGCGAGTGTAATGGTCTTTGGTTTAGGTGCATCTATTGGCAGTTTTATCAACGTTATTGTTTATCGGCTACCTGCTGGGTTGTCAATTCTTTGGCCGCCCTCTCGTTGTCCTAAATGCTTAAACCAGCTAAAAGCTTACGACAATGTACCAGTGTTCGGCTGGATTTCCTTAAAAGGGCGCTGTCGATATTGCAAAAGCAAAATTTCTGTCCGTTATCCTGTGGTAGAAGGGGTAACGGGCATAATTTTTTTATTAGTTTTTTTGGTATTCCAAGTTTCGACTTTAACAATAGGCTATTGGGCTTTTTGTAGTTGGTTATTGGCACTATCGCTTATCGACCTAGATACAATGACTTTACCCAATCCACTTACTCAGTCGGGTTTAGTCGTGGGGATTTTGTTTCAAATGGTGGTTGGTTTTTTACCAGAGGCTAGTTTCGTGGCATTGGTAAATCACCTGATGATGGCCATAGTCGGTGCAGTATTGGGCTTATGGCTGTTTGATGCGATCGCTCTATTGGGTTCAATTGCCTTTGGTAAAACCGCAATGGGTGCAGGTGATGCCAAGTTAGCAGCCATGATGGGAGCCTGGTTAGGCTGGAAATATTTGCTCTTAGCTAGTTTTATTGCTTGTGTGCTAGGAGCGTTAATTGGCAGCAGTGTCATTATGCGTAGAGGCAAAGCCGCGAGTCAAAAAACATCACTACCAAGGTTAGGACAAAAGATGCCTTTTGGCCCTTTTCTGGCTTTGGGATCTGTAATTACTCTATTTAGCGGCGAAGCCCTTTTATCTAGCTACCTGCGGTTATTCTTTCCAGCGTTTTGAACTGGAGTGAGGAAGAGGCAGGCGAGCACGGGGCAAGGGGCAGGGGGAGAATAAAAAATTATCTCTTTCTCCTCTGCTCCGTGCTAAGTGCCCCTCTGCCTCTTCTTAATGCCCAATGTTCATTCATCAATAAATATTTATAATTCGTGACTGTAACCAGCATTACCCCATCTACCCTTGATATTTTGATAATATTCAGCTGGTGACTTGTATTACCCTTGTGAACTACCCCGTCTTCTAGACGGATGTAGCTCTCCCAATTCATCGGGAATACCCAAGAGAACTCCGTGGTTCTATTGGTCTGACATCCCTCCAAGGGCAGAAATCCTGATTCCCAAGACCCAAATCTTTTACCCATAGCTCTGCCCTACTCCTTCCCTACGGGAAGTTGCGCGAACGGAGAAGCAAGCTACGCGTAGCGTCCCTTAGGGAAGGTTTTTTTGCAACATATACCTATAAGCTTGGTTTTCGCTTGTGGCATTGATGGTCAAGACACTAACTATAATATCCGAGAAATCGGTATTCCTTATATATCCTGGATGCAATCGTCATCAGCCGCTCACAATCTCCACTTTATGAATACATTGTTCGCGTTAGCGTCTTGCAGAGAAGGTGGGGACTTCCGTAATCCGTTAACGACGATTAACCGTTGGCAATCACAACTAGTGCAACAGATGCTGATTGGTCATAACCTAGCAATACAAATCATTGATTTGGGTAGGAGGGGGAAAGCATCTTATTTGGAGGTTGGTATTCTCATGGCTTTGTCAGTATGTCCATATAATTAAGTCTGCTGAAAAAAGAGCAAGGACTTGTATTGGCATAAGTATTTTCGTTAAGCTGGCAACCAAAGATGAAAATTAAAGTCTGAATTGCTTAAAAGCTTACTTTGACGATGTAGCTATTAGTCATTAATAAAGACAAATGACGAAAGGCTAAGGATAATCCGATACGGCTTGACATGTTTTCGACCTCATACCCACTTAAAATAAAATAAAAAATGGCTAACAACGAAGAATCACGCGGTTTAAAGTCTCTATTTGATTGGTTTGCAAATCGACGGAAGTCAGGATCTACCAGCCTCGAACGCCAAGAACGTGAAATTGCTGATGGGCTATGGCATAAATGTTCTAAGTGCAGTGTATTGGCATATACAAAAGACCTGAAAGCCAATCAGATGGTTTGTGCCGAATGTGGTCATCACAATCGGGTAGACAGCGATGAGCGCATCCGTCAATTGATAGATCATAATACTTGGAAACCGCTAGACGAGCATTTACGTCCAAGCGATCCGTTAGAATTTCGCGATCGCAAACCCTACAGCGATCGCTTGCGGGAAATGCAAGAAAAAATTGGCTTAATAGACGCAGTTAAAACTGGTTTAGGTCAAATCAATGGTTTGCCCATTGCCCTTGGGGTTATGGACTTCCGCTTCATGGGTGGTAGCATGGGTTCAGTCGTAGGAGAAAGACTCACCCGCATGATTGAGCAAGCCACTCAACGGCGCTATCCTGTAGTTATCGTCTGCACCTCTGGTGGCGCGAGAATGCAAGAAGGAATGCTCTCCCTGATGCAGATGGCGAAAATCTCCGCAGCCCTACAGCGCCATAAAGACGCGCGATTATTATATATTCCTGTTTTAACCAATCCCACAACGGGCGGCGTTACCGCTAGCTTTGCGATGTTGGGCGATATCATTTTGGCAGAACCCAAGGCAACCATTGGTTTTGCCGGTCGGCGAGTGATTGAGCAAACCCTGCGGGAAAAACTACCCGAGAATTTCCAGACTGCTGAAGATTTACTCCTGCACGGTTTTGTTGATGATATCGTACCTCGTACTCAATTAAAGAACACCCTAGTCCAGCTGATTGCGCTACACCAGCCTGTACTAACAACACCTCAGATGGTGTTGTGGGAAACAATGTCCTTGACTTCTTCCGCCGCAGAATAGAGCAGGGGGAGCAGAGGGAGCAGGGGGAGCAGGGGGAGAAAATACTACCTCATCCCCCTATGCTCCTTCATGCTCTCTCCGGTTCTTTGACAAAAAGCAATGGAACAAGGGCTACTAGTCGAAATAGACTAGAGAGGGCGAACAACCCCAGTAAGCCTCCAAACTGAGCAAATTGGACGATGAAGCTGCCTATAGTTGTGCCTAAAGCACCACTCGCTCCAGCAACGGCACCTGCGATCGCAAAATAGATAGACTGATTTTTAACTGGTGCGATCGCCAATTGTATATTGCTGTTACACAAGTCAATTGCCGCCCAAGTACCTCCAGCCAAGATGTGTAACAGGGGTAACCACAACCAAATGTCAAGGCGATCAGCACCAATCCCCAGCCAAAGCAGTGGTGTGGCTGCAACCAAAATCCCAATACAGATAAGGATGGGACGATTGCCTATCTTGTCTGCTAATTTGCCCCACACAATGAGCATCAGCAAAGTCGCCGCCGCTTGAAGGCTGTTGTAGATAGTCACGTAGCTCACGTCTAAATCGAGCGTGTCCAGCATGTAGAGGTTAAAAAAAGGACTGCTGAGGTTAACAGCAAGCGCCCAGATGCTGAAATACAGCAGAAATCTCAAAAAGTTAGAGTTTTTCCAGATGCTAGAAGCTGACGCAACAGGTAGGATCGAATCCCTTTCTGTTCTATGCCCCTTGCTCCCAGCTAAAAGCTCCCTTGCCTCTTGTTGAATCTCATTTGTTTGAGGTAAGCTGCCATAATAAGTGTTCTGCAATTGCGGATTCATATCCACCTGGAAATATTGACACCCCAATCCCACAATCCCAAACACTATACCTACCAGCAGAACCACCCCATAGCCTTGAATACTTCCACCATACCAATGTGATACAACTAGACCGGCTATTGGTACGCAAACCAAATTGGTGAGGCTAGCAGCACTATTGCGTATCCCAAAATACCTGCCTCGCAATTGCCGGGGAACTATCATTGCTACCCAACTTAGCCACGATGCCGCTCCTAATCCTCCCAAAAGATTGCTGAATAGAACAATCAAGAGTGTCAACATCACTAACTGGTGAGTATTAATCACGCCCAAGTTGAAGCCGGCAACACCGATTACTAGAACCAGCCATAGCAGCCGACCAATTCCGTGTGTCTGAAGAGAATATTGAAAGCGGCTAGTGCTACGTTCAGACAAATAAGCACCCAAAGGCTGAATAAGATTGACCAACATGGGGATAGAGCACAGCATCCCAAATACCACTGGACTAGCACCCAATTCCACCAAAAAATTGCTGAGTAAAATCCCGCCAGTTCCAAGAGAGTAAACCGTTGCTAAGACAGAATCTGTAGTGGAGGCTTTTAAACTAGTGCGAATCGCATCCTTGGGAATTCGAGAGGTTGGAGAAAGTGCTGTGGGCGGTAAGGCAATCTGGGGAATTTCCAGAGTCAGTGGCGCAGTTGTTTCAATCTGAACAAAATCCATAGTGTATGTTTATGAGTAAAACATCCTGACATAAATCCGGTTGTTGAGGAACTCAGTATGCTTCCATCAGCATTCTTGATAAGTTTTCGTTATTTTAACTTGCAATTTTCAACCAAAATTTCAAATAAGTGAAATATCACTCCTTGATAACACAAGGCAGAAGTAACAACAAAGACTGTTATTTGTCTGTGATCAAGAAAAGATTACTTAATTTTTTGGGATTGGCGATCGCGATCGTTATTAATGACGGTAGTTAACTACGCTACACCGTGGGAGGTACGCATTTTTGTTAGCAGCAGCGATCGTTGCCATCACCTTAATTCAGCAGCGACTTTTCAGAGGCGAACGGATTTGACCAAAAGATGATTGTCCATAGCATGGTTAATGCCACTTTCATCTTCATGATGCAGCAGTTTTTCGTTAATTTTCCTAAATGTAATTAATTAAGAGTTAAAAGTTCTTCCCCTGCTCCCCCTGCTCCCCCCACTCCCCCTCCCGATTCCCAAACAGTATTTTGGGCAACAAATTGCACTCCTAACGTGATATTGGTATTACAGCGACTCAATCTCTATCTACTCAGTTAACAAGCATTATGGGTTTTGCAGACCTATCAATCGCAGAGATAGCAGCCGACTACAGCATTCCTGTAGAAAAAGTGTTTTCTCTGTGCAACCAACTGGGAATTCCTTACAAACACCAAAAGACTCGTTTGGCGTTAGAAGATGCAAAGGCAATTATTTCCCAAATATCATCTGAAATACGCCCAAAAGGTATTAGCGGCTCGATGGCCGATGATCGCGAAGTCACCTGAAGGGTTATCTCGGATGGCTAATCACTGATAACTAATGATAAAAACAATGAGTCATTAGCAATTAGCAGCTTGGAGATTGAGAATCGCTTTCTTAGCTGTGTCGAGCGTTAAAATTTTTAAGGGGAAACATGTTTAGAAGACTAATTGGCGTTGTTGTGGTTACTGTTTTACTCTCGTTTCAGTTGCTTGTTGGTAGCGCGACAGCAGTGGAACTCGACAAAGCTACCCGGACGGTGCCATTAAATACTCAGGGTGAAGTCACCGTACTCAGCCTTAAACAAGTCAAAGAAGGCAAACGCTTATTTAATTACGCTTGCGCCCAATGTCATGCTGGGGGAGTTACCAAAACAAACCAGAACGTTGGACTCACTCCAGAAGACCTGGCACTGGCAACACCCAACCGTAATAACATTGAAGGCTTAGTGGATTATCTGAAAAATCCCACTACTTACGACGGAGAAGAAGAGATTTCCGAAATCCACCCCAGTATCAAAAGTGCAGATATTTTCACAGCAATGCGAAATCTGACAGATGAAGACTTGGAGGCGATCTCTGGTCATATTCTCTTACAACCTAAAATCGTTGGCACTAAGTGGGGAGGCGGAAAAATCTATTACTAAATCCTGGAATTAGTGCTGAGTCATTGGGGCATAGGGCATAGGGCATAGGGTATGGCATTCCTTATTCCCTATTCCCCATTCCCCAGTTTTCACCAAAGTTTAGCTGCTTTCGTTCTTGCAGCAGCACAAAGTATTCCTGGTTGGGTCACAAAAAATTCTTCAAAAGTCAAAATATTCCTAAAGAAAAAATAAAAATCTCTTATTTTCCCGATTACCTTTATTCACAAGCTTTTTGGGCTATCGCAGTCTAGTATTTATTACTGATTGCACAGCTTTTTGCAATAAATTTCTCCCTATTGTTAAAAAAAAAATGTATCTATGACAGATTGTCATACTTTGGCGTTGATTTTATTTAAAATGAGATAAGGAAAAAAAATTGTTTGTTAGGAGAGAGCTATGAAATTGATTTCGGCAAGCTTGCGACGTCTTAGTTTAGCTGTGTTGACAATCCTTTTAGTTGTTAGCAGCTTTGCTGTTTTTACTCCCAGTGCTTCGGCTGAAACCTACCAGGTGAAATTGGGTAGCGATAAAGGAATGCTGGCATTTGAACCGAAAAAGTTGACAGTAAAACCAGGTGACACAATTGAATGGGTCAACAATAAAGTTCCTCCCCATAATGTTGTGTTTGATGCTGCCAAAAATCCCGCCAAGGATGCTACATTAGCAAAATCTTTGTCTCATAAGAATTTGCTGATGAGTGCTGGTCAAAAGGAAACAACCACCTTCCCCGCAGACGCACCTGCTGGTGACTACACCTTCTACTGCGAACCCCATCGTGGTGCTGGCATGGTTGGTACAATCACTGTGCAAGGCTAGAAACATCCTCATTCACACAAGAAAGATGATTTTCTGAGCTTTTATTCTCTGAAATTAGCTCATAGCAACACGCCACACTCCTAGAGTGACGCATACAATGGATGAATGGCGGTAACGAGTCTTATCCTCCCCTAAGACGCTAAGTAAACTGTGGCGATAGAGGGGTAAACTCGTTACCGCCAATTTTGATCAAACTTGACTTAATCAGGTATTAATCGCGTTTATACTCTTGCTGGAGGCTTGTTGCGAGGAAATTCTATTGAGAATACTTTTATTAATTCTACTGTTGGCGATCGCTGTATTCAACTTGACATTCATTAGTCCAGTACTAGCTGCCGAAATATCTAACGGTGCTAAAATTTTCGAGGCTAACTGTGCTTCTTGCCATATAGGTGGCGGTAATATCCTTATTAGCCAGAAAACCTTGAAAAAGGAAGCATTGTCAAAGTACTTAGAAAATTATGATAGCGACTCAATCGAAGCGATTATCCACCAAGTACAAAATGGTAAAAATGCCATGCCTGCCTTTAAAGGCAAGTTAAATTCTGAGGAGATTCTGGAGGTAGCTGCTTACGTTTTTCAGAATGCAGAACAAGGCTGGTAAAGTAGCTATACCGTCTCATTATTGTGGATTAAGTGTCTTTGTATATCAGTAATCAAAGTTGGGCGAGACACCCACCTCACAAAATGGGAGAATTTATTTGTGGGAAATCCCTCAGTGTTTTTCTTTATTAGAACCTTCTAACGAAATAGTAGTTGAGGAACTAGCGATCGCCAGTTCCTCAACTACTAAAAACGATATTTTAAATATGAATGATAAATTCATAATCTTTATCATTCATAGCTTTTAGCTTGTTCTTAATCCAAAATAACCATCTGGTGATTATTTTTCTGGATTAGACTTTTGTCTGTTTTCCTTCACTTCGCGCAAACGTTCTACTAATTTTCCATCCGATTCAGCAGAGGGTGTAGGCTGACTCTTATTGATTCTTGGCAGCATTAACGGTTCAGAAGTAGTAACCGCCGATGAAGGCGTAAGCTGGTTATTTCTGATTTGCAGTTCCGAGAATGGTTTAGAAGTAACTGCTGATGAGGGCGTAGGTTGATTGCTATTGACTCCCGGTGCAGATAATGGTTTAAGAGTACCTGTCGGTAAGGACGCAGGCTGGTTATTTCTGATTCGCAGTTCAGATAATGGTTTGGGAGCAGCTGTCGGTGAGAACTCAGGCTGATTGCCATTGACTCTTGGTGCAGCTAATGGTTTAAGAGTACCTGTCGATGAAGGCGTGGGCTGATTATTTCTGATTCGTAGTTCCGGAAATGGTTTGGGGGTAAGTTGATTGTTATTGATTCCCGGTGCAGATAATTGAGTAGCCCCAGTAGTATTGCTAATGTTGTTTTGGAAATTTAGGTTAAATGGATAGGAACTAATCTGTTTATCTCCCTTAGGGGATTGCTTGTTGAAGTATTCCCTTGCTTCTGATTTCAATTCCGGGGAAACTAACTTGTCTTGAAACTTGATATCTAAGACTTTACCATCAGGATCTACCACTAATACACCTAAAACAGCACCTTCAAGATTCGGCTTTTTCGTAGGTAACGTTTGGCGGATAACTGATTTTTGTTCAGCGCCGGGGTATTGTTGCTGGACTTCTTTTCTCAGGTTTGCGTAAGAGTCTAGCTGTGCTATAGCTAGTTGAGTTCCTTTAGCAGATAAATCAGGTGCTTGTGACGCGGTTCCCCTAATTAAATTTAAGCTATCCCCAGCCCTTGGAGCTTGTTTCAGAGAATTTATCAACGGGTTTTGAGCAATTCTAGACCCATCATTAACCGATTGCGCTATTTGTGGTGTCGTATTTCCCTGTGCTGTTGTAATGGGGCTAGTGCCAGGTAGGTTCGGAGATTGGGTATTTTGCAGAATATCATCAGGTATTTTCTGCGATTGTAATTCTGGTAATCTATTTACAGCCAGAGGCTGAGGTGCTTCGTATTTGCTCTCACTGACATTCACGGGAGAAGCTGATGGAGAAAATTTAGGGCTGGTATTGAATTTAGGGCTGTTATTGAATTTAGAACTATCAAATTTAGAGGCGTCAAATCCCAAATTACCACTAGGAATCATCCGCAAAGACTGCCTTGTAGGCAAGGAGGAAACTCGATAGTTATTTGATGATGCGGGTAGCGGAGGCAGTACTAACTGACTTGATGGCGCTGGCGCCACTGGAGGCAATAGAGTTTGGGCGCTAAAGTTGGGAGCAGAAAGTGGCGCTATTGGAGGAAGTTGTTGTAAACCAACTTGGGGCGTGCTTTGCGGCAAACGGCTTTGGTCAGCTTGGCTCAATTCTAAAAGTCCAACTGTTTTTGATGATGCTGTATCTTTGGGTTTGCTAGAATCCATAGGCATCAATGGCACAATCATTGCGATCGCACCGTGGATGCCAAGAGAAGCTATAGCTGCTATCCCAATTGGCTGGCTTAAAAGTTCTGGTATATTTCTAAACAGGGAGACGTAAGACATAGCTGTTATCGTTCACTCGGCTCAGTTGCAGTTGACTAGCGTTTTTCTCTTTTTGATTATCTTGCAAGATATTGCGAGATATGCATCCTAATACGGAAATAATAACTTCATATCATGGCAATAAAAACGCCAAAATTGCCATTTATTCAAGTTTTTAATTGATCAATGACGCTGTATCATGTGTTTCAATTTGAGCTTGCTAAAGAGATATTTTAAAAACTACTACTTTTGATTTCTTTTCTTATTGTTATGACGCACACTATTAAAATTAATATCTCGGATATTTATAAAGTTTAAGTGAAAGGACAGGTTTGAGCAGATAACAACATCTCTTTAAGTTGCCTCGTTTTTTCTACTGTTTCCACTCAACTACGCTTCTGTAACAGATAGGACACTTATTTATCCAAGATTAGCCCCTATCTGAAAATGCTACCACATCAGCAGCCCCTAAATCTGTTGTAAATTCTACAATTTTATTGAAATTCTAGCCCTAAACCCCACCAAAGCTATTTGGGTTTTTATAAAAGGAGTCAGTCATGCGATCGCAATTCTAACTTTTGACTTCTGACTACTTCTTCGTCAAAAAAAGTTCAAACCCTCATCAATCGTTGCATCCAAAATTTAAAATGCCGTTACCGACAGTTATTGTACCTGGATATCTAGAAAGCGCGATCGCTTACTGCCAACTAGAACAATCCCTACAACAGTTAGATTTTCCCACCGTTACAGTACCACTGCGACGGCGTGACTGGCTACCCACTATTGGAGGAAGACCTGTAACGCCAATTTTGCAACAACTCGATCTTACAATCAAGCATATATTAGAGCAACATAGTGCTACTCAAATTAACTTGATTGCTCACTCAGCAGGAGGTTGGATATCCCGCATCTACATGGGAGAAAAGCCTTATTTAGGACGCGGTAACGTTAAACCATCTCTCTGGGAAAGGCATCCCCTGATTGCTACTCTCATCACCTTGGGTACACCTCATATTAGTCAAGAACGCTGGACGCGCTCCAATTTAGATTTTGTCACCAATAACTACCCAGGAGCTTTTTACAAAAACGTTAATTACGTTTGTGTGGCTGGTAAAACTATCTTTGGCCAAAGGCGGCGCGGTAGCTGGTTAGCTTACAGTAGTTACCAATTAACCTGTGGTAAGGGTAACACTTGGGGAGATGGAATCACGCCCATTGAAGCTGCTCACCTGGAAGGGGCAGAAAATCTGGTGATTGAAGGTGTGAGGCATTCTCCGAGAAGTCCTGGGATTTGGTATGGTTCAGCAGAACCCTTAAAAGCTTGGGTGCAATATTTGATTTAACTGATATCTGATGCTAGTCCCAACAATCGCCTAGCAATGAATTACTAGGCTGACAATTCAGGTTATGTGGAAAAGCTAATGATTGACCTAACCCCCTTCCCTGTGAGGGAAGGGGAAAATTTAAAGTCTTTCTCCTTAAAGGATGAGAGAACTAGAAGTGAGGTTTTCCAGATACCGTGAAAAGTCAGATTGCTAGGCTATCCTCTAAAAACGACTAGGAAACAATTTCAGTCCACTTGAGTGGACTTGGGCTATTAGCCTCAGACTTAAGTCTGAGGCTAATAGCTAGCTCATCAAGAATCGTTTAATATATCCGATTTTAAAATTTGATTATTGCAACATTTATTAATATTTCTTAGCTAAAATTGTAACAGTAATAAATACGTTAGTTAAGAACAGGAGGGGTGAACTATGCAAAGCACCCAGTTCGACAGGATTTTGCGACGAATAGCAACGATAATATCGGTCGTGATTCTAACTTTGTGCTTAATTTATATCTCTACCGGAGTAATGCTGTCTTTTTACTATGAACCGACAGCAGGCGGAGCTTATAACTCATTGAAGATGATTAATACACAGCTGCCATACGGGTGGTTGTTTTGGAGAGCGCATGATATTGCTGGTAACGCGGTAATTGCGATCGCTCTGATTCAAATTGTCGTGATGTTTTTAGGGCGGCAATTTCGGAAGAGTTGGCTGGCTGCTTGGATTAGTGGGATTTTGTTGACCCTAAGTGCGATCGCACTGAATTGGACAGCGATGATCCTAGATTGGACTCAGGAAGGATACTGGCGTTTTAACATTGAACTAGGAACTATCGAAGCTATTCCTTTTATTGGTGGACAACTGCGCGAGATCCTAACTGGGGGTGGAGCGATTAACACAGTTACTATCGAACACCTTTACACAATCCACAGTTATCTGATTTCTGTGGCGACGCTAATTCTTGCCATAGTGCATTTATCTGCTTTACTGTGGCAAGAATGGGAAATATATCAAGAAACGCCAAGACTAGAAATTGATAATTCGCAACAACCGCCAGAAGGCGAAATTATTCCTTCCCAAAGCTAGTCAACCGCCCCACCCACAAGGGGATGGGGTTTTACGCGCGATCAATAAAGAGTCGAATTCTTTCTTCCCCTGCTTCCCCTGCTTCCCTACCCCCTACCTCATCCCCCAGGAGCCTCACTAGCTGAAAATTGAGGCAATTGCGCGAGGGATAGGTCTTCAACCTCTGGTAGCTTTTCTAGAGAGAGGGGAGTGGATTGGGTAGCACCAGATAAACGTTTTAAAAGGCTAGGTCTGGGGTCATGCAACAGGTAAATAATGCGATCGCCAATTTCCCACTCTTGGTTAGCTGGCATTACCTGTAAACGTTCTTCTCGTTCTATCAATAGTGGTATCAACACCCCAGTCCGAATCTTTTCTTGGATGCGATCGCATTGAGTAGAAAAATCTAACTCATCTAACGTAGTTGTCCCTAACTTGACGCGCCCATCATTCAAATATTCATTCCAAGTTTTGATCGCTAAATCTGGGATAAAAGCTTGATTAACTTTATTACTAACCGAAATATTCGCTTGCGGATCGCGGGGGAAAACAGCTAAGACGCGTGGCGGCTTAAATTCCTCAGATGCGCGTTGAGCCAAAATAAAATTCACCTCGCCATTACTAGTCATAGCCAAAAACGTACCCATAGAGCCAAGTCCTGCCTCTTCCAAAACAGCAGCATCAAGCCCACTGCTGGCAATCACTCGCAGATTTTGCGCCTCGGCTTGCACAAGACATTCGGGGTCAGTATCAATCATGACTACGTTTTCTCCCCGTTCTTGAAAGAAGCGGGCAATCAAAAGACTTAACGGATTACAACCTACAATCACTGCTCCAGTTACGTCTTTGGAAGTGATTTGCAGCCATTTAGCAACCCAGCCGGCTGTTAGACCTTGGCAGACAACAGTCATGATAATTGTGAGGAAAACTAAAGCTTTGATGGAATCACCGCCGTTAATGCCACGCTGTGTCAGCGAAATCGCAAAAAAAGAAGCGACAGAGGCAGCAACAATTCCTCTAGGAGCAACCCAGCTTAAAAACAGTTTTTGTCGCCAGTTTAAGTCACTGTTCCAAGTACACAACAGGATATTAATTGGGCGAACGACAAACATTAATACCAAAACAGTGAATAAACTACCCCAACCCAAAGCAAACACACTGGCAATAGATAAATCAGCAGCTAATAAGATGAACAGCACCGAGACGCTGAGAATTGTCAGCTGACCCTTAAAGCTGCGTAACAAACGTTGTTCTGGGACTGAGGAGTTAGCAAAGACTGCTCCTGCAACTACTGTTGTCATTACTCCCGATTCACTGCGGATCATTTGCGATAAGGTAAACAGACTCCAAAGTATCGCTAATACTGCTAAATTTTTTAGCTCAAATGAGAGAAAACTGGCGCGTTTGAAAATCAAGCTCATCAGATAACCGCCAGCACCGCCAATTGCTGCACCAACACCCAGGCGCATGAGTAAACCTGCGATCGCATTAATGGGGTCAGCATCGCCATTTAAAATCGTGTCAAGGACGACGAAGGCGAGGATAGCCCCTACAGGGTCAATTAAAACCCCTTCTCCTTCCAAGAGTGTTGCTACTTGCCGATCTACATTTATTTGTTTGAGCAAAGGGCCAACGACGGTTGGGCCTGTCACCACAACGATGGAAGCATAAAGAAAAGCTATCTTCCAGGGAAATTCACCCAGCCAGTGAGCAGCCATACTCCCACCAAGCAATGTAATCAGTGTTCCTAGAGTGACGAGCAATTGCAGGCTAACTGAAACTCTACCTAACTCTCGCAGATCCAAGTTAAGTCCGCCTTCAAATAAAATGATTGCCGTTGCTAGGGCGACAATAACTTCCAGTCCAGTGCCTAGCAAATGGGGATGCAACAGCCCGATGCCATCAGAGCCAAAGAGAATGCCCAACAGCAATAACAAAACGATGCTGGGTATCCGAAAGTATGCAGCCAGCACTTGGGCGCTAATGCCTGCAAGGACGGCGATCGCCATCTGTAGGGTAATTTCAAAAGATGCTTCCATGTTGTAGATTTTGAGCGATTTATTTCAAAATCTCTTGTAAAAAACCGTAGACATTAACTTTGCACGGTACAACATCATACCCTTTGCCATTGCTGAATTTAGCTTTTCTATCTGAGCGTCCCTTTAAATTCCCAGTGCCGGACGCTGATGAACCCTGCGGCTTGCCGCAAAAGTATCTAGAGAATTCTTTTGGTGTCTCCATGTCTTTTTATCCTCTTCAAGCTTTTGCCTCCACCCAGTTTAGCCACCACAAACTTTTTTTGGCAAAAGCTGTTGACAAAGGCCAGGAAATTGGTTAACTTATAAAAGGTCTGAGTCTGATGCCCCCATCGTCTAGAGGCCTAGGACACCTCCCTTTCACGGAGGTAACGGGGATTCGAATTCCCCTGGGGGTACTTAAAAACAATAAAAAAGCAAAAGTATTTTTTGCTTGAAATATACGAAATTAAAGTATCATTCAGGAACAAGCCTGAATGATACTTTAACTATACATAAGGTTGTTTCCTGGCTAACTCTTCTACACGTTGGTGAATAGCCAGGAGATTTGACCGCAGGTCTTTGCTCAGGCGGTTTTCAATGATTCCTACTGGCATAGTGAGTTTAGGCCAAACTTGAATTGTGTAACAAAGATTTGTTCCTACATACTCACCAAGAGAATAAGGCTCTAAGCACCAGCTACCAGAAAAACCTTTAAAATCTCCCTCCACCATGCGGAAGTTAATTTCATTGGGGAAGTATTCTTCCAAATCCAAAACTACCCGCGCACTAAAATTGAAACTCAGTAAGCGTTGGGAGCCTACTTGCTCTAGTCGAATACCACCATTGGGATGCTCGATTAGACGACTCTTGGCGAGGTTGGGGAGAAAGTCAGGTAAGGCTTCATAATCTGTCAAAACCTTCCAGATTTGTTCTACTGGTTGGGGAATTTGGACTTTGGCGGTGATTTGTCGCTGTCGCTCTGCTATTCTCTCAATTTGAACTTCTACATTAGCTGCCACGACTGCATCAACAGTCAAATCCCCTTCGAGGTTGATGTTATCACTAAGAGACTGGGAATCATGGTTCTCTGTTGTGTTCTGTTGTTTAGTCACTTTCAGAATTATGGTTTGCTTTCGTCAGAAAATTGGGGCAGAGTCAGGGTGAAGCAAATTTCGCTCTGTTCAGAATCCGAAATTGGGAGACTTTCAACTGCGATCGCTCCATTCAGATGCTGCACTAAAGACTTGACTAAAGCAAGTCCCAAGCCAGTCCCTGGAGTCCAGCGCCCTTTTCCGCGACGGAACTTGTCAAAGATATAAGTCGCTTCTTCTTGAGAGATGGCATGTCCTGTATTCGTCACCTTCATGATAACTTGATCAATTTGTTGATCAACTTGGTGAGAGGCTTTCAGGTGGACAATAGTATCATGCTGTGAGTATTTACAGGCATTTGTTAACAATTCTTGCAGGATGCGGTCAAAACTCTCCAGTTCAGTTTGCAGTTTTAGCGATTCTTCTGGTAAATCTACAGAAATCTTTAATCCCTTCTCTGCGAGTTTTTTCTCGAAAGATGCTGCTATATTCTGAATTTTAGTATTTAAATCTATAGATTCTAATTGCGGGGCTTCGTGAGGCGACTCTAGTTTCTGGAGCGTCAACAAGTCATTAATCAAGTTAATTTCTTTTGTACATTCCTGCTCTAGGATATCCATGTATCGAACCTGACGCTCTGGCGCGATTCCTGGCAAACGTAAATTCCGAATTGACATCAGCATGTTTGTCAAAGGATAGCGCAAGCGATCGCTCATGTTACTCATAAATTCATCTTTGAGTTCATTGAGTTTCCGCAGCTGGTCAACATACTGCCGGGTTCTTTCATGCAACTTTGCCTGGAGTTCTAGACTACTCTGTAGTTTCGCCGTCCGCTCATCTACCAAAGTTTGCACTTGGCGCAATGTCTGTGACTGAATTATGGCGTTACTTACTTGAGCACAAACCAGTTCCACAAGATTTAATTCTGCTGCTTGCCAACTGCGAGTGACAGCTTGCTGTAGCACCAAGAATCCTAAGATTTTACCTTGATTCTCTAATGGCACTAATAAGACCGCAGGCAATTGCTCTATTGCAAATAATGGAGCAGCTGACGAAGTATCATTTTGCTCTGTGTAATTATCGAAGATTACTGCTTTGGCAGAATCTATGAAGGCACGCTGGCATAAACCACACTCCGATAGCAAGAAAGACTGCTCTTCTAAAATATCGGGTTTAGTAATCTGGGAAATTTGTCTTTCCTTAGCCCATTCACCAACCACTCTAGCTTTCGCTTTAGGAACTTGTTTTTTAGCTTGAGTCCTAAATAATGGGTCTGTATATTTTAGTAGTATGAGCAAACCGCGATCTGCCTGTAGAGATTCGGCAGTAGAGGCAATAACTAACTGGAGCATTTGATTAAGCTCCAAGTTGCTACGGCTCAATAATGTTAGTTGCTTGATCAAGCTTTGATACTGATTGCTCTTTTGCAGATACTGTTGTTGATGAGCAATTAGTTGGGCTTGTGCTACGCGAGAAAAAGCGATCGCGCAAGCCGATTCCACCTGTTTTAGTAGTTGTTTTTCTGATTCACTCCAATCATAGGGTTGGAATTTTATCAGACTAATCACGCCATTATTATTGCCACCAAACCGGGTAGGAATTGCCAAAACTGCTTTTATCGGTAGTGGCAAATATTGACACCCAATTACCAGACTGTTCTGAATGATAGAAATGTCTTCAATAGTCAATGGTTCAGCAGCACATTGCAGCACTGGCGAGTGCATAAGCAACTGTTCCATCGAAAACATCTCTTCTTGGTGTGGTAACGCTAGATACTCATCAGCGCACCAATTACTAGTAGTTGCTTCGTCGGATGTCTCATCCGTTACTGAAACCAAGCAGCAGCAATCTACTTGAAAAACAACTCCTAGCAATTTGGCAATATCTTGCAGCATCAACGCCGTAGTAGAGCTATTGGCAATGATTTGGTTAATCTTTTCTACCAACTTGTGGGCAGATTCTTCCTGATGCTGCATCAGCTTGACTTGGTAAGGTTGTAGTCGATCTATGTCATCTACATAATGTGGCGGCGACGATAAAGGCTTTTTCATTGTTGGCACGCCCTCGGATAATAACTCCATTGCTTTTGCACCCAACCGGTTGGTATATTCTTCACCGTTAGTTGTGTTGCTCCACCTTGATAATTGACAATTCTTGTATGAATACTTTCTCTCACCTGTTATAGCCCTTTTCTATGGGAGATGGCCAAGTTCGCATTATATTAAGCAAATTGCTACATAGGTAGTGAGATACTTAGAATATTCTAAAATGTCCCAGCCTATTATTTTTGGCTGGTTTATCTTTTAAATATTGAGATAATTAACTAACTTTGACTTAGAATATCCTGTCTATTAGTATACATAAACCGTAATTTCTCTGGAATCTCAGGGAAAATCTCCCAGAAACAGCCGTAATAACACTGAATATATTTTAAAAATTTTGTAAAATTTTGCTTTTATTTTAGTCTATTTAACAAGCTACCCTTTGATCTGTGTTGCTTTCAATCAAAATATAACCAAGCCAGAGCATCAAACAGAGCTACCTTGTAGCAGCAATACAGTACATATAGCTACAATTATTAACAATAAGTTTTACTCACATTGGAAAATAAAGCTAAATTCTCAATGCAGCCCAATTATTTAGCAAAAATAACTGGGCTGCATTGCCTGAATATAAGACTATCCAGCCAAACTTTCAACACTCAGAGGAACCATATCCCCATTCCTGGTCAGCCCTAACAACATCGGTTCTTGGGGTTGAATTAGTTGACCTGTGAGTACACAGCGTTCTTCTTGTTGAGCTGTGGCAGCGATGCTAGCTCGAATGTCGGTTCGGGAAAATCGAGGCTTCCATTCACCTGATTTTTGCTGAACATAATTCCAAAGGATATCTCGGATCAAAGCTTGATATCCCTGATTGCCAGCTATTTCTTTGAGCTTATCCTTCAGTTCCCGCTCTAGGCGGATGCTGGTAACTTCCATATCGGTGGTTGGGGTGCGAGCGATCGTATGCATCACTATTTCTCCTTAAAGGTATAGACAAGATAGTAATACAAGTGTAGTATGTTTAAAGCGATATTCAATAGGTGAAATTTTCTGTGAAATCCATTTACCCCATCTCTACTTCAATTTTGTGTGCCACCAATTGCCGAACCAGTTGGGAATCGGCTGCTATGGAAGTGGAGTATTTATTTATGGGCGATGGTAGCCGAAATAATGGGCAAATCACAGAGGGTAATTATGACTTTAGACATCTCAGCATTAGTGCGCTGATTGCAAAAGCAGAACTAGATGAAGAAACGGGGGGGTACAGAGAAAGGAATACTGTACCGATATGAGACCAGAAAATTTTCCGGTCAATTCTAACCCCCGCTTCACTAAAAACTTGAAGCGGGGGTTTTTTTATAAGGAGTTAAGCTGTGACGATATCTTCTCTGCGAGATGCTGCGCGAACAATGCGCGGCGCGAACGCAATGCAAGTGTTAGAGCAATCTGTGGTGGTGTTTTCTCAAAATTACTTGCCACTGTGTCGGATCAATATCAAGCGGGCGATTGTGCTGTTACTAACAGACAAAGCTCAACCGCTAGGTTTTACCACAGAAGGCGGATGGCGAGTTCACTCACCCAACTTGGTAATTGATGTGCCAAAACACATTCGCTTAACAATTACTTCTAATGAGCGGATGTGGAAAGTTCCGCCAGTGAATCGGCGCGAAGTGTTGCGACGAGATCATCACACTTGCCAATACTGCGGTAGCGGCAAAAATCTAACGCTAGATCATGTGATGCCGCGATCAAGAGGCGGTTCTCACACTTGGGATAACGTAGTCACAGCTTGTGATAAATGTAACTCCCGTAAAGGTTATCGCACCCTGTTTGAAGCTGGTATGCAACTGTGTACTAAACCAAAAGCACCAATCCACCCTGCGATTTCTTTTGCCGAACAGTTTTGGATAGATATGCAAGGAAGCCTGGAATAACAGGAGAGCATAAGGAATGCTGAAATTAACTTACACTGAAAGCAGCTTTTATTTGGAATGTCTCACTCTGTCGCTAGAAGAATGGGTAGCACAGCGAGTTATTTTAGCCCTGCGAGTTGGGCAAAGTTTATGCATTGAACCCAGTACCGCTTCCTTTTTGCTTCCTGTTGATTTACCAGGAGTAGAAGTGCTTAAGGCTGAGGTAAAAAGGAATGAAGGAGAAATTATTGCCCTCTCTGCCTGCGATGCCGAATATATGGAAGTCATCCTGCGGGGTTCTTGGCTATTAGATAGTTCTAAGGATGCTGTAGGTGTGTTTTTCACCACCATGAGCGATCGCGCTGAGTTCTTCTTGCACAAACTCTGGCAAGAATCTCAAGCTTGTGCTTCTGTTATGAGCGAATAAACGAAATAGTAGGGTGGGTCAATTTTGGATTTTAGATTTTAGATTTGTTCTCGCGTTGAAATTTGGGGGTAACTCCTAAAGACACTGCGAGAACAAACCTTTTTGGATTTTGGACTATTCAATCCAAAATCCAAAATTTAAAATCTAAAATTCGGGGAGTAAAGTTTCTCCCCATTTATTGCGCCATTTTTAACAATTCGGGAATTGCCACAAATCGGTAGCCTTGCTGCTTGAGTGCACTAATGATTTGTGGCAATGCTTGTATAGTTCTTTGGTGTAGACGCAAAGCGGCTTGTCGTTGCTTTTTGCTGGATGAGCTTGAACTTGTGCAATACGGATTTTGCTTAAAAGCTTGTTCAAGCCCAATTGTGGGGTCATACTACAAGCTGTAATTGTAGAGGCGATCGCGACAAAACTAATTATCTCTTGCGCTTGAAGGAGTTCTCTGTCACGTCAGGCTTTTAAAGATTCACCCAAGCATAACTGTAGTTTGACTTTTCATAAGCGTTAATTAAGTTCAAAGCTAAGTACAGAAGCTTTTTTAGACAATTTTAAAAAAATTTTCTGAAACCCCTTGACACCTCTTGTAGTATTTTGTAGTATAAATGTAGTGTAGCGAAAGACAAAGCTTCTCAAGGGTCAAAGTCATATTCTACATACAACTAAAAGACAGGCGTTGGAATAAACCAAAGTCCCCAGTCAACAAAGCTGTTCCTACTTGCAAACCATCGGAAGTAGAAGCAATCAACCAAAAAAGTTTTAAGTTTGCACTCAGCAAAACCACAGAATACATCCGTAATACACAGCAGGCTTGCTACCTAGAGTTTCGGTTGTTTTTCTAACAGCTAAAAGTAAATTTTCTGAACCTTGAAAACTAAATAAAAAATGGGCAAGTTCATCAAAAAAATCTGTGCCTAAAAACCTGAAAGTTTAGGCACAGATTACAAAAAATCGGGGTGTAGTTCAACTGGCTAGAGCGTTCCGTTGTCTGCGGAAATGTTGCGGGTACCCTGCGGGAAGCAAGCTACAAATCCCGTCACCCTGGTTGCAGTTCTGTTGGCGAATAGTTTAAGCTGTCAGCCTCTCAATCTGAAGATTGCGAGTGCGAATCTCGTCGGGACTCCCAAATGGCTGAGTAGCCAAGTGGTCGAAGGCGTCGGTCTGCAAAACCGATATCGTGAGTTCAAATCTCACCTCAGCCTCTGGTGCGATCGCAGCGTAGCTTAATCAGCAAAGCCCCAGGTTCATACCCTGGTATATACGGGTGCAAATCCCGCCGCTGCCACCAAATGCAGGGATGGTGTAACGGCAACACCTCGTGACTCCAAATCCGATGTTCTAGGTTCAAATCCTAGTCCCTGTGTCAGACAATTTTAGATTAAATATTTAATCTAAAATCGAGTCAATTATGCCCTCGTGGACGAATGGTTAAGTCAGTGCTCTTTCAAAGCACAGATGCGAGTTCAATTCTCGTCGAGGGAATGATTAGGGTCGGTGGCCGAGTCTGACTGAAGGCGACAGTCTGTAAAACTGTTCTTTTTTGCACGCAGGTTTAAATCCTGCTCGACCCACTATGGAGAGGTGGCTGAGTGGCTGAAAGCGTCCTCCTGCTAAGAGGAAACGGGTTTTTACCCGTCGCAGGTTCAAATCCTGTTCTCTCCGCTTTGAGAGTGTGGTGTAATCGGATAACATCTCAGTCTACGAAACTGTAGCTTGCTTCCCAAAGGGTAGACTTGAGGGTTCAAATCCCTCCGCTCTCGTTACATGATCTCTTCTTTTATCCTCCGGTAGCTCAGTTGGTAGTTAGCGCCTGTTTGAAAAACAGGAGGTCGTCGGTTCGATTCCGACCTGGGGGGCTTCATTGCCTCATAGCTCAATGGTAGAGCAAGCGGCTGTTAACCGCGCGGTTGTAGGTACCCTTCGGGAACGCTAACGCGAACGAGTCCTACTGAGGCAGCCATTCATTGCCGGGTGGACGAATTGGTAAGTCGCATCGCTCTGAACGATGAGGTTGCAGGTTCAAGCCCTGCCCTGGCAATAAAGCCCTGTGGTGTAATTGGCAACATAGCGCCCTTTGAAGGCGAAGATTCCAGGTTCGACCCCTGGTGGGGCTGCCAAAATTTGCTCCTGTAGCCCAATTGGAAGAGGTGGCATTAAAATCTGTTTGGTTGTGGGTTCGACTCCTACCAGGAGTACTAACGGGATGTAATTCAGTGGCCAGAAGCCATGCTTTGGGAGCATGGAGTCGCAGGTTCAAATCCTGCCAGAACTACCAAATCTTGGGAGTGTAGCTCAATGGAATAGAGCTTCGAGCTTCTACCTCGAAAGTTGTGGGTTCAAGTCCTACCACTCCCGCCTAAACAAGTCAAAAGTTAAAAGTCAAAAGTCAAAAAAATGAATTTAATTATTTCTTTTTCTTTTTAGTTTTTATTCTGCTCTTTTCACTTGTTTGATGGGGTCATAGCTCAAATGGCTAGAGCGCCTGCCTTGCAAGCAGGAGGTTATGGGTTCAATTCCCATTGATTCCACTGATGGTGTCTGAAGCCAAAGTGGTCGAGGCACTGGTTTGTGGAACCAGTCATAGCGGGTTCAAGTCCCGTCAGGCACCCTTGAATGGAAGATGCTGCTGAATGGTCGGCAACCAAGCTTGAACCTTGCAGTATAGGCAACTGTAGGGTTTGATTCCTCCATCTTCCTCTTTTCCACCTGAAGCCGAAAAGCGAGGCGCTGTGCTGATAACACAGAAATAGGAGGGGCAGTACCTCCCCGGTGGATTTATATATCTAGCGTTGGTATTACAACATTTGCGATGTAATACGATCGCACTTGCTCATTTCTTATTTAAATTAACTAGGGTGGTTGGCATAACGCCTGTGCAGCAGGCTTTTAACCCGCAGAAATAGGTTCGACTCCTATACTACCCATTATGAATAGGAACTAGCGATCGCTAGTTGAGCATGTTGCAATAATATATCTCTATCCAGAGCATATACGGGATATTGCGGCGTTACTGCCAGTAGTTTATCGATTCTTTCTCTTGCTGCTTCCACTACTGATTCGTCTAAGCTACCCTTGCTGAAGGAATCAACAAAATCTTCAGCAATCTGATAAGTTCTTTCAATAGATGATGAATTAATATTACGCGAGACAATAAACAAGTCGCAGCCTGCATGAAATGACCGCGCCACAGTACCAGCTTTAATAAACATATCTGAGATCGCTTTCATATCTAAGTCGTCAGATACAACCACTCCTTCAAAGCCAAGTTCGTCTCTAAGTATGGTTTTGAGAATAGCCTGGGAAAGCGTTGCTGGTACATCAGCATCTATCTTAGGAAATAAAATATGGGCAGTCATAATCAAAGGAATCTGTACTTCGATTAAAGCTTTGAAAGGTATGAGTTCTCGAAGTCGCAGGTCTTCTAAAGTTAGATTCAATATTGGTAGCTCAAAGTGAGAGTCTTTGCTGGTGTCTCCATGTCCGGGGAAGTGTTTGGCGCATCCCAAGATTCCTGACTCTTGAAGTCCAAGGTAGTACTCACGAGCATCTTTTGCAGCAATTTCGGGAGTGTTACCAAAAGCGCGAGGCCCAATCACGGGGTTGTGGGGATAGGAAAAAATATCTGCTACAGGTGCCCAAGATAAATTTATTCCTAGTGATTTTAGTTCTACTGCTGTGGCTTTTGCTACTTCGCGGGCGTGCGATCGCAGCAACAACGCATGAGGAAACCGCGTAATCGGCAGTGGTGTACGAATGACACGACCTCCTTCATGATCCAGAGTCATAAACATCGAATCACGTTCAGTATATTCTCGTATCTGATTGTTTAAATCTTTGAAACTTTCTAGCCAAACTTGATACGGGGTACTATCCAAAAAGTTTTTAGCAAAAAATATCACCCCAATCGGCTTTAATTCACTGAGTGCGCGTTTATCGTCTTCGCTTAATGTAGTGCCGGAAATACCCAAAATCAGGTGATGTCCAAAGCGTTTTAGCTCTTGCGATACACTCATAATCTTTTACCTATAAGTTCTGCGGTAAACAACTGAGTTGTTCAACCTAGAGGACATAAACTTTTATACTACATCCTTATGGGGAGTGAGAAGCTTTCAAATGAAGGTTTTTATTCTGGTTGTGGAAAGTGGGTAAGCCCTAAATCAGTCTTGATTTTTACATTGTCAATGTATCCATAGAAGGAAATTTTATAGGGAATCAACTGGTAATTTTTAAGCACTGCCCTAGATATTTTTTCAGAGTAGATACACTGATTTCCAAACAAATCAATTAGTTTAATACCACGTTTGAGATTACTTATTTAAGTCAAAGGAATTACTTTTGTTTCCATAAATTTCCTGCATATAAATCTAGATAAAATGCTAGCTCAAACCTATTACCAACAATGGTATTGGTAATTTGCTTGGGTAAGTGCGTGTAGGTAAAATTCCCTTTGGCAAAAGTTTTTTGGGGAAGCGATCGCACAATAACTGCCAAATGTTACGGTTTGCAACGTATAATGAGAATCGACAAAACCATTAAGAAATATTGAAGGGCATTAGGGTTAAATGCGAGTAGCGATCGCGGGTGCTGGTTTAGCAGGGCTTTCCTGCGC
>NZ_DASQZC010000685.1:0-34918 GCF_035638895.1 Nostoc sp.
CCCTTGTTTGCAGTTTGAAAATTATGTTTGCAGTTTCATTTGCAATTATTGTGGTTTTGAGACCCCCTTTATTTGCAATTAATGTGGTTTCAAAATCGCCTTGTTTGCAGTTTTATCGCTGGATGTTTGCAGTTCGCTACAACTAACAATCCCTTAGTCAAAGGTAATCCCAAAATTCGTTTTTATGCTGGTGTCCCTCTGATTACGCCCGATGGTCTTCCAATTGGGACGTTGTGTGTTATGGATACCATTCCTCATCACCCAAGTTACCAGCAGTTAGATGCACTGCGCCGCCTAAGTCGTCAGGCGATCGCTCAGATGGAACTTCTTCAGGAAGTTCGCAACCGCAAACAAGCAGAAATCGAAGGAAGACAGTTATCGCTAACCGATGAACTAACAGGTTTGCATAACCGACGTGGCTTCTTTCTAATGGCTGAACAACAGTTAAAAATTGCTCACCGGACGAGAGTGTTGTGCTGGGTTATCTTTATTGATTTAGATGGGCTAAAACAGATTAACGACACCCTTGGCCACGACATAGGAGATGCCTTGATTGTTGATGCTGCTCAATTACTCAAGCAAAGTTTTCGGAACTCAGATATTGTCGCCCGCTTGGGTGGAGATGAGTTTGTTGTTTTCATCTCCAGCTACTTTAAGGACGCTGACAGTATCCAAGAGTGTTTGCAAACAAATATCGCCAACTTTAATCAACAGCAAAACCGTAACTATGAGCTTTCGATGAGTATCGGGATAGAGCGTTACTCAGCAGAAAGCAATATGTCATTAGAACAACTAATCGCCAAGTCTGACGAATTAATGTACGCTCATAAGCGTCTCAAGCAGCAATCGATTGTCTGAAGGGAACTCCTTTCTGGGGATTAGGTAGTTGATATTCTCCTGCCCTATGCCTCCAAAGTGCTAATTTACCACTTGGCTGCCATGACTGCGAGGATCATCTTGATTCGTCGTTGGTGCTACTGGGGCTGAAAATTTGGAAACTTTGCCGCTAGCTTGAGCATAGGGAAGAGACGAACCAGTAACCAAAGCTTCTAAGTTGCTAGCCATAATCGTCCGGGGTTGATCGCCGATCGCTTCGGCTATGGTTTCCCCTTGCTGACTCAAAAATACAAAATGGGGAATCCCATCTACCCGATATTTCAACATCTCTGGTAGCCACTTGGTATTATCCACATTCAGCATCACAAAATTCATCTTGTCAGCATACTCTGTTTCTAGTTGAGTGATATCTGGTGCCATTTTTTGACAGACAGTACACCAATCTGCATAAAACTCTACTAGAGATGGTTTGCCGTTGCTGATTGCTACTTCTAACGGTGTGGATGTATCACTTAACTTGGCTAGAGTTGCCGAGGTTGTTTCGGTTCGCAATCCTAAAACGAGAGCAACGCTAAGAGCGATCGCTACCATTACAATTACAAAGTTTCTCAAACGCTTCCCTAAGTTGGATTCAGACTTATCGGGAGAATTAACAGGTGAATCAGTACTCATAACAAAATTATTAAAACTTATTAAGCAATTTCTTCTTCAGTTTAGCTGACTCCAGCCGCTCTTAAATACGTAATTTAATCTTCAAAATGGGTATTACAAATAAATACTTTAGATGAAATAGGTTTTCAAAGATGATTTTAAGCTTCAAAAATACTAGTGCTATGTGTGCGGTATTTTTATCAGTCAGTGTTAGCAGCTTTCACACATCAGCCATAGCCACTGTAAATAAACAGTCTCAATGGATAGCACAGCAGAGTAAAACCCTGTCACACCCAGTTTTTAAATCTATTTTGCCCAAATTAAAGCAGAAGACTCAGATTCGTATTCTATTGCCGAAGTTTATTCCTGAGTCAGATGGGGAAAATCCAATTTACGCAACTATAGAAGCTGTTACGCAAAAAAAGTACGAAATTTTATTGGGTTTTAGTCCCGACTGTAATGGTTCCTCTGCCTGTCGTTTGGGAGTTGTTTCTGCTGAAGCAGTAACCCGTAAAACACCCCGCCTTACTGGTAAACCTGTATCTTTAACTAAGGGCATCACTGGCTATTTTGTAGATTTTTCTTGTGGTGCTGGTTGTTCAGATGCTACCTTGACTTGGAGACAACAGGGTGTGCAATATGTTGTTGGAGTGAAAGCAGGCGAACGCACTTCTTTGATAAAAATGGCTAATTCTGCGATTAACTAATTCTGTAGGTTTCAGTAAAGAGATTTTCTAGGAATAAATAGAGGTTGGTATTTAAAGAAATCATCATGGTAATATCAACCTTTGGTGTTCGTGAACCTATTCCACTAATAATATATGTGCTACAAAGGTTAAGCTTATTGAGAACTGAAATCGAAAAATCAACGTTTTAAGCACATTTTACGAAAAGAAGTAGAGATTATTAGAATAGTGGGATAGATTCGTGTATCATTCTAATAGCCTAGCGATGTATCACCAATATATAACAAAGTTTAGTAAATAAATATACTTAGTGTTTACACAAAACACAAAAACTCTTTCAGCTTTTGTTTGCTCTATTTTCTTGTATTAGATGAATAATCGATGGCACTAAAGAAACAACTGCCAAATTTATGTTCAGTAAAATAACCAACATTGTCACCTAAGACTACACAAGCAAAAGCACCAAAAGTCAGAACCCAAATGTTCAGTAAATTCTGAGATGCGACAAATCCAGCAATAAAAAGTAATATTAAATTTACGTAAACTTATTATGTAATCTGTAGAAATCTAATTAAAAATGGCATGTTTTATGTTATTGGTGCAAGATGCAAAGGTATTTGAAAGTACTAAGACTATTTTGGGGTGCTGCGATCGCATCTGAGTTAGAGTATCGGATTAACTTTTTCATAGCTACCCTCAGCAGCTTGGGAAATCTCGCAGGTAGCCTCTTTGGACTATTCTTGTTTTACCGAACTGGTTATACTTTTAGTGGCTGGTCATGGGAAGCAGCCTTAGTAGTTCTAGGAATTTTTACTTTATTACAAGGATTTTCTGCTACTTTTCTGGCGTCGAACTTGAATCGCATTGTCCGCCATGTTCAAGAAGGCACTTTAGACTTTATATTATTAAAACCTATCCGCAGTCAGTTTTGGCTCTCCACCCATACCCTTTCACCTTGGGGACTACCAGATATAATTTTTGGTAGTATTATTATTGGCTACGCAGGTAAACGCCTTGGTGTAGGGATAGACGACTATCTACTTGGTGCGCTGCCGTTATTGTTCAGCTTTGTGATTCTGTACAGCCTGTGGTTTATGCTCGGAGCGATGAGTATCTGGTTCGTCAAAATATACAACGTTACCGAAGTATTACGTGGTTTGTTAGAAGCTGGACGATATCCCATCGCAGCATATCCTACTGCTTACCGCTTTTTCTTCACCTTTGTAATGCCAGTAGCGTTTTTAACAACAGTACCAGCCCAAGCGTTACTGGGCCGAAGTGAAATTAGCTGGTTGATAGGTGCAGCAATATTAGCAGTAGCGTTGTTTTTCGCTTCCACTTGGTTTTGGCGATTTGCATTGAGGTTTTATACCAGTGCTTCGAGTTAGAGGCAGGAACGTAGACAAGGCAGCGCCTTGCCTAGAGTTATTGGAGCAACATAATTGGTTATTCGCCAACGCGACATTAATTTGCGAATAGCGACATTTAATTTGCGAATATACAACAAAAATGTAGAGCGACAAATTATTTGACCAGAGCGACAAATTATTTGTCAAAATACTTTATTAACTACGAATCCTTATATATCAGGGCTTTCAGGAATTAAACCCGTAAAAAGCTAATTCAGGCTTTAGCGACAAATTAAGTGTCTTTTATTAAAAATTTCGACTAATTAAATGACAATTCTTAATTTAGCGAAGAATTAAATGTCAATTCTTCCCAGCTTTGTAGTAGTATAAATGTACCCAAATAATCAATGAAAAATTACATCTATGAGTCTTTTAGATGTAGATGACCAGTTTGAACTAGAAGATGAAGACAGCTTCCTATCGGATGACGAGTATACAGACACACTCGACTTTTCAATGGAAGTTGAGCCATTGAGTGAGAATGATAACTCTGTAGAAGAAGACAAATCAGTTGAGTTTTTAGATCAGAGATTTTTAGAGGACTCAGAACTCAGACTCTCTGGTGAACAAAGACTCAATCTAGAGATAATTCGCAATCTACGTGAACCCTGCGATCGCCTAACTTACGGCAAAAGGTTGGAAGAAGCAGCCAAAAAGCTTGGTAAATCTGAACGAACCGTTAGACGTTTGATTAAGTCTTGGGAAGAAAAAGGTATGGCTGCTTTAGCGGAAGTTCCTAGAGCAGACAAAGGACAGGTGCGAAAAAGTGAATACTGGTATAACTTAAGTCTCAAAATTTATAAGCAAGGAAATAAAGGAAGCGATCGCATGACTCGCACTCAGGTCGCCGAGAAGATTGAGACTCAAGCTTACGAATTCGCCAAAAAAGAATTAGAAGCAGAAATATCAAGGTTAGAAAGTCAGGGATTTCGAGGAGAAGACTTAGATTGGGAGTTAAAGAAACTGATAAAAATCAAGGAAAAGGCAGAAGGGTTTAAGTATTGGTCAAAGTATGGAAAGCCTCCCAGCACTAGAACAGTAGAAAGATGGCTCAAACCAGTTGAGGAGAAAAGGCATAAATCTCGCGTTAGCCGTAGCCCAGGATGGCACGGTTCCGAACATATAATCAAAACCCGTGATGGTCAAGAAATATCTATTAAGTACAGCAATCAGGTTTGGCAAATTGACCATACCAAAGCTGACATCTTATTAGTGGATGAGGATGGTGAGGAAATAGGCCGTCCTCAATTAACGACGGTTATAGATTGTTACTCTCGCTGCATTGTTGGATTGCGTCTAGGCTTGGCTGCGCCTAGTTCTCAAGTTGTAGTTTTGGCGCTGCGTAATGCAATTATGCCAAAACGGTACACTTCGGAGTATGAACTCAGATGTAAGTGGAGTGCTTACGGTGTACCTAAATATGTTTATACCGATGGTGGTAAAGATTTTCGCTCAAAACATTTAGTGGAATGGATTGCTAACGAATTAGATTTTGAACCAATCCTGCGAAGTCAACCTTCAGATGGCGGCATTGTAGAACGACCCTTTAGAACCATGAGTGGGCTGCTTTCTGAAATGCCCGGTTACACGGGGTCAAGTGTTAAAGACCGTCCAGAGGGAGCTGAAGATAAAGCTTGTATAAGTCTTCCTGAACTAGAAAAACTAATTATTGGTTACATTGTCGATAGCTATAACCAAAAGCCTGATGCCCGAAGTCAAGCCAACCCTTTAACTCCAAAGCAAAGTCGGATTGAGCGTTGGGAAAAAGGACTGCAAATGACTCCTACTTTGCTGAACGATAGAGAACTTGATATTTGCTTAATGAAGGCAGCAGAACGGGTGGTGTATGACAATGGCTATCTGAATTTTTCTGGTCTTCGTTACAGGGGAGAGAATTTGGGGGCTTACGCAGGTGAAAAGGTTGTCTTAAGGTTTGACCCCAGAGACATAACGATGATGTTAGTGTATGGTCGCAAAAATAATAAAGAAATATTTTTAGCCCGTGCTTATGCTGTTGGTTTAGAAGCAGAAAGGCTGTCAGTTGAGGAAGTTAAATACGCACGTAAAAAAGCAGAAAATAGTGGTAAAGGTATCAATAACGTTTCAATTTTAGAAGAAGCAATTAGACGCAGAAACTTTTTAAAAAATAAAAAAAGCAAAACTAAAGCTGAACGTCGCCGAGCCGAACAAGAACGTAAAGAGCCTATACCACAAAGATATGAAGAGAAGGAAAATGAACAGGTTGATAAATTAGCGTCTAAAACGGAAGTAGATGAGCCAATAGAAAAAGTGGATTTCAAACTATTGCGTGAAGAACTAGGGTTGTAAACTATGACTAAAGAAGAAATACAGTTAGAAATTGAACGTCTAAGACAACCAGATATTTTAAATATTGAACAAGTAAAAAGATTCAGTTCTTGGTTAGATGAAAGGCGGAAGTTACGAAAACCTGGTAGGGCAGTAGGAGATTCAGGTCTGGGCAAAACTACAGCTTCTCTCTTTTATACCTACCAGAATAGAGCGGTTAAAATACAAAATCAAAATCCAGTGGTTCCAGTATTATATATAGAGTTAACGGGTAGCTCTTGCAGTCCATCGCTTTTATTTAAAACTGTTATTGAAACTCTAAAATTTAAGGCGAAGGGAGGTACTGAAAATCAACTAAGAGAAAGAGCATGGTATTTTATTAGGCAATGTAAAGTAGAAATATTGATTATTGATGAAGCTCATCGTCTTCAATTTAAAGCACTAGCAGATGTTAGAGACTTATTTGATAAGGTGAAGATTATCCCCATATTGGTAGGGACAAGTAGTAGACTAGATACTTTAATAAGTAAAGATGAGCAGGTTGCTGGGCGTTTTGCCTCTTACTTCAGCTTTGAAAAACTTTTAGGAGCAAACTTTACAAAGACGGTAAAGATTTGGGAACAGCAAATTCTGAGACTACCTGAGCCATCAAATTTGGCAGGTAATCAAGGAATCATAACTCTTTTACAGGGAAAAACAGATGGTCAAATTAGATTATTAGATCAAATTCTTAGAGATGCAGCAGTTAAAGCATTAGAATCTGGGGTTAACAAAATAGATAAATCGCTTTTGGAGGGTATTGAAGGAGATTATTCATTAGTAGCAAGCTAAAAGATACATCGTCAAAATTATAAACTCAGATGTCAAACGAAATCTATAATTTTGAAGCTTGGATAAACATAGTTAAACCATTACCAGGGGAAAGTATAAGTCACTTTTTAGGTCGCTTTGAAAGGGCTAATTTGCTGACTGGGTATCAAATTGGCAAGGAAGCCGGAGTCGGTGCGATAGTAGCCAGATGGAAAAAACTTTACCTCAATCCATTCCCAACTCAACAAGAATTAGAGGCATTAGCAAAGTTTGTTGAGGTGGAAGTTGAAAAACTCACAGAAACTTTGCCTTTAAAGGGTATCACGATGAAGCCCCGACCAATTAAATTATGTGCTGCTTGCTACGCAGAAGAACCTTGTCATCGAATTGAGTGGCAGTATAAAGAGAGAGTGAAATGCGATCGCCACCAGTTGGGTTTATTAACAAAATGTACTAACTGTGAGACACCATTTCCAATCCCTGCTGATTGGGAGCTAGGGGAATGCACCCATTGTTCCCTGCCTTTTGCAAAAATGGTGAAGCGTCAGAAGCGCTATTGAAAAAACATCTAAATAAGAAAAAGACGTGATTAAGCTCACGTCTCCAGGTAGTGGAAAATTAATGCATGAAAGTTACTAGGCTACATCCGCTACTAGCAAACCGTTGACAGCGACGATGAAAATCTGTGCTAACTCAGGAGTGTTACAACAAGGTCTTTCATCTCTATTACAAGGTTGTGCTATCCATTTGCCCTCAAAATTTTGATAAAAAGTTCCCAGAAGCTGAGAACCATACCAAACTCGGTACATTTCTCCAAGATCATCTGGCACTGAGTCGATTTCAATTTCTGGTGCTACTGCATCAGCTAACTCCTCAACGTATTCCTCGAAATCTGATTGTGCCAAAGTTTGGTTGTCAAATACTTCTTGTGTAATCATGTGAATGACCTCATCAATGGGGTTGTACAAAAGGCGATCGCGGACTCTTCCCGGAGAGCGATCGCTTTTATTTTTGTCTACAATTTAATCTACGTGATGCGTAGAATTGCGTCAAGCGTAGATTAATAAAACTTAGAATATTATATATCTACTTGTAATGTAAGCTACTAACAAGTAGATAAATCTACATCTAGCAGCGACTAAACTGGTGATGTAGTGTATGTCTGAGAATCAAGTGATTCGTTGGAAATTAAATGAAGTGATGGCGCGAAAGCGGGTTAGAAATAAGGATTTAGCTATGATAGTTGGTATAACTGAAAACTCAATTTATAGATTGCGTAAGGTTGATGAAATGCCAAGATTAGCACCGGAACGATTGAATGGCATTTGCAAAGCGTTGAATTGTCAACCAGGGGAACTATTGGAATATCTGCCAGATGAAGGTGAAGGGAATGTTGTTTCTCAGGCTGATATAGTATAAGTGCGATGGGCCTACAGTGTAGGCGATCGCTACAACAATCAAATCCCAGGAATAGGACGCAGGATTCTGTGAGACACCAAAGTGTCAAACTGTAAGCGTAATGCTTGGGCTGTTGCTGAGTCAGTGAGCAACACACCTGCTTCAATATTGCGTTCCTGGGCGGCTTCTGTAAAGTTAGCTGATGTGATCAGTACAGATTCCTCATCTACAATAATGCTCTTAGCGTGGAGAGATGATTTTTGCTTAACATTCACTGCTAGCGATCGCGAATCGTAAAACACTTCTGGTAGTCTTTTTCCTATCCAAATATCCCGGCGGAAGGTATCTGCAAATTCTCTCAATAAAATTGACTCTGCTACTTTACTGTTATGAGGGCGTTGGATGTTAAGAAACATCTGTACATATAATTCCGGGTTAGCATCCATGCCTTCTGCAAGTACCTGGAATAATTTCCGTGCTTTCTCGCCTTTATCAATGGCAAAACTAGAGATGAGAACACTTTTCTTCGCGTTGCTAAACAGTTCGCGGACAACAACGCTAGTATCACGGCTTTGAGAACCAGTTACCTCTGGGCCAGTCCATACCAACTCAATGCGATCGCGTATTTGTTGAGATGCACTTCGTTCTGCTGCTAACAAGCGCAGGGTATAAGCAATATAGCTGCATTTTACGCCTTCAGAAGTTAGATGATTCAGTTCATCAATTACTGTTTGGCTTAAAGTTGCGGGTACGTAGTTAATCATTGCCGATACCAGAAACGGAGGGGATAGCCTGCCGTTTTCTAGTGCTGTTGCTAGTTTCAGCAAAGTTGGGCGGCTCAGTTGCAAAAAAGCCATTGTGTTTATTCTGGGAAGAATTCTGCTCCTAAACCTTCAACTGTCGATACAACCAAGGCGCGGTCAAGAAATTCATTGCGGCGTTCGCAGGATGTTTCTGCAATCAGCAAGCATCCGTGACAAGCGGAACCGTGCAGAAAACGCTCCTCTTGCTCGTTATCTGGTCGATGTTGAGCGCATACTGGGTCATTGGAGCATAATCTTCCTTGCTCTAGTGCTACTTCCAAATGGTATTCAATGCGTTTGCCAACTTCTACCAATCCGCCTAAAGTGCCTTCTGACCCAGAGGAGCCAGTGTATAAAAGGATTCCATATCCCGCATCACTAGCGTAGATGCGTTCGCGGATGGAACTGGCAGCATACCCGCATTCTAACGATACAGCCACAATTAATAAATGCGATAGAGAATGCAGCATAGTATACTGCAAGCCAGGAAACTTAACTTTTTCTTTTTCCTGGTCTATACCTTTACGCGCACACCAGATATCAAATCCTCTTGATAATTCTCGTCCCCGCTTTTTGACGGCTTCTCGCTTTAACCAATCTTCGATCGCTTCCTTACGGAAAGCAATAAATACACCCTCGCCTTTATTCTCAATTGCAGGAACCCAAGTGGTTTCAATATCCAACGCAGCACGCCTAACGCTGATATCAAGTTCGCCGTCGATATCTGGCATTTCCGCTTCAAAGCGGGTAAAACCCACCTGAGCAATTACTTCACGCAAGCGATCTACTAAAACAATTTGTTCAATGCGGGAGGAAAAAGTAGGCTTTAAGTTATTTAGCTGGCGGGAACGAGCATAAAAATCACCTTCTGGGACATCTTCCCCAACTTCGACAGAACTAGCAAGTAATGTCTCAATTTCTACTTGTTTAATTTTTTTATCTCCAGTTGAAGCACCACTTTGTCGCCGTTGTACTTCTTTCCAGACTGCTTCATCGCTAAATTTTTCTAAAGCTACAGCTACCTTTTGTTTTTTCCGTTCTTTTTTAATTTCGCTGGCACTTTCTGCATATTGCAGAAAATCTTCGTAAACTAAATTGACTGCATCTCGTAAACCCGCATCTAAGTCAGGCAGAGAAATAACGCTAAGAACTTGGGAAAAATAAGCGTTGCTGGCAGACCTAACTAATAAACGATTGTATTCTGGTATACCTGTGGATTCACGAATACAGTAAGGTTCTTGGGCAAATGAGCCAAGCCAAGGGCGATGTCCCTGACATGCGCCTAAAACTTTACCATTGCGGACTGTTGCATCAGCAAGGGGACGACGTTTTTTACATTCGCAACGCACATAAATCTCAGCAAAGTCGTTACCTGAACCACCTTCGTCTAACCATAGCTGGCCTCGACACTTATTTTCAGAATCATTATGTACAAAAGTATACCAGTGTATATCGCTGATATGACCTTTAACGCAGGCTTGCACGAAGCGGACAGGTACAACTGGTACTTTCTTTTTTTCAGAATTAAGATATTGACCACTGACTAAATTACCCCACGGTAACAGAGGACGAGTACGAAATGTTTTTTTGGTTTTAGTGTCGTACCAAGTTTCCTTGACTTGGGCTAAAAACCAAGTAGGAAACATGAAAACATTAATTCCTGTGCGGATAGCTCTGGGGTCTTGTTCGTCAACTGGTGGTGCATACAGGTTGACATGATTGACTTCTAAAATTTCAGCAACTCTAGCCGCTAACCGATCTTCAAAAATGCGTCTTTTGTCGCCACGCCACTGATTTAAACCAGCAATTAACACGGAATGTTCTGGTAGGTCTACCATCGCCCCAGGGCCAAAGGTAGAGAGAATTTGACTTTGCCGTACTTGCCCTGCTGGGGGAATTTTTTTGTTAGATTTACTCATTTTCCTTTCTCCTCTACCTCATTTCCGTAAGGATTAATCACCCACAGATTGACTGTTGGTTCGACATCGCGCAAACTTCGCTGGGCTTTAAAGCTTCGTGCTTCTAGTGGTTGATTCTCTAATTCGGGGTCGAGGGGATCAAATATTAGTGGTGGTGCTTCGCCTACTTCACGCTGATATTGGAGGCTAATTTTTCCATCGCTATTAGCAATGCTTTCCCATGTATCTAGTAAGTTTTTTACTCGTCCTTTGACTTTATGACGTGTTTCTTCTGCATCATCCTCGTCGTTTTTACAAACCTCTGCGCGTTGTGCAATGGTTTCAACAACAAACTCTAAATCTTGGCGATGTTGAGTAATATCGAAAGCGCGGAGTGGCGCTGTCATCTTAGGATGTCCCAGACGTGCTAGAGCAACGGTAATGGCTGCAATACCTCGATCAATAGCGCGAGGGGAAAAAGGAGTTACGCTGGTAGCTTCTACAGCGCGGTAGAATGTTGAATGCCAAGCACAAAAGCGTTCATAATGAGAGCGATCGCGTGGACGATGAATATTCAGTAAGGTCACTACTAACCCTGGTCTTTCCTCATCTCGTCCCACACGGCTGGTAGCTTGGATATATTCGGCGGCTGTCTTGGGTTGACCAAGAACTACCATTAAACCCAAGCGAGTAATATCCAAACCTACGGAAATCATGTTTGTTGCTAAAACAACATCAACCTTTTCATCTTTATCAAAGGTTGATTCCATTCGCCGCTTAGTCTCTGCAACGTCGCTAGTGCTGACACGAGAAGTTAATTCTTCTGGTTCGTCATCAATTTTACGACCAACAAATAATCCTGATATTTCACCTACTCGCTTACGCTGGCTATAGCGCACTAGACCAGAATTTACTTCATCTTCCACAATACGCCGACTACCACCTAGCTCACGTAGGGAATTAAAATAACCTAACAGCGTCATGTAGGGGTCGGCTGGGTTATTAGAATTTTTCTTCCCTCCTTGTTCTAGCCAATACTTTTGGGCTGCGCCTAGTAATGCCAAATAGCTACGCAATAACACTACTTTTAAACTGCGTCCCTGAGCAGTAATTCCTACATAGGTGCGGGCGTTTTTCTCTGTAGCGGGGACGGTTTTGGCAAAGAATGAATCACGTCTATCTGGCCCTGGTGGGGGAAATATATCGACTTGGCTGCGACCAAATAAAGCTTGAATTTGCTTGCTAGCGCGGCGGACTGTTGCGGTTGAAGCAACTATTTTCGGACGAATTTTTTTACCGTCTATCTCTTGGCTGCACAAAGCATCAATGGCTGTTTCATATAGTCCTACCATTGTTCCCAATGGGCCGGAAATTAAATGTAATTCGTCTTGGATAATTAAGTCTGGTGGTGGTAAATAACCGCCAAGGGGTTTCCCGCGACCTGGTTGAGTCGGGCCGTAAAAACCATCATTATCGTAGCGGTCTACTCGTCCAAATAATGCACCAGTTTCTCCCACCCAAGGCAGGCTGGCGAATTTATCTACTGTAGAGATAATAAAACAAGGTAAACGACGATATATTGGCTCGTCTACGGCGACTATTGGTAAAGGATTATCACCGCGAAAATGACAGTGACGATTGGCACAAAATACGCGTAAGTTTGTTGGTTGATCGGTATTTGGTAGTAATTGGAATGAGTTGCGTTGAAATTCTGCATCGCACCAAGGACACTTTTCTAACGGGATGGGTGATGGGTTGCTGGGGTAATTGTTTTGGAAGTCGAGAGTCCGCTTTCTAGCACTGTTATCGTCGTTATCTCCTTTTTTACCCATACGGTTGGGTGTTGCTGTTTGTCCCACCCATAGTCCAATTTCAAACGGCCAAGTTCCCAACTTCTGTGGGTTTTTCTGGCGTTCCAATTCTAAGGCGCAAATCATCGTCGCCGCTCGTCCGAGTTGGTCGAGAGTCAAAAGACGCAGGGTATAGCGCATGAGGACGCTTAAACCAGCCGATTTGATACCGGGATAACGCAGCCGTCGTAGGACAAGGGTGAAGGCTGCGAGTCCTAAGTAAGCTTCGGTTTTACCGCCACCTGTGGGGAAGAATAGCAAATCGACTAATTCACGATCGCTATTTTCGGGGTAAGCTATTCCTGCCAAGTTCATCAGTATAAATGCTAGCTGGAAGGGTCGCCATTCAGGTGGTGCAAGACTTTCAGGAGTGATATTTTTGCCATGAGTAGCACGCTGACGCACATACGTAGCAATAGCCCGATTTCCTATTTGAAATGCTTCAAATATTTGTGGATCACTTAATGCTTTGATACCTGCGTCGATGCGCTTGTTGGCAATTTCCGCATTGTTTAGCAAACTTATGGCCATATTTAACCGCTTGAGTTCGCTGGGACATTTCGTGCGTTGTTCCTTAATCCAATCAGCGTAAGCATCCACCATCGGACTCAGCATATTTTGCAATGCTTCTGGTGTGGGTGCATCGGCTAAGGCTTCCATTCCCAATTCAACGTTTTTTACTTGGGTGGCTATCACCTTTTCCACATCAGCAGTTGGTATCCAAGCGGTACGCACTTGCTGACAACTACCATCGGCATTGGTTAGTGCGATCGCAGAAACGTTATGACCTACCGCATATTCATAATCATCGCGGTATTGTAAATCAGCGACGTTTTCATCCCAATCATTATTATCTCGTCCGCGTAAATTGGGACGGGGTACTAATGGTTCTGGGGTATGGATGATCAAACTGGCTTGAAAAATATAGCTAATATCGCGCTGTTTATCTGAGGTGGAGAGGCGATTATTAACTAGAAATACAGAAACGGAACGAGTCCCAGCAGGTACAAGTTCTTTGGAAGTTACAGGACGGATGGAGACGACGAGTTGTAAACCGTTGCTATCAGCTATGGGAATAGTTTTTGTCGATTGGCTTTGATGAAGCGGTAATTTTAATTGTTTAGGACTACTTAAACCTAAACCCAGTTCTAACTGTTCGGGATTGCGATCGCCCATTAGAGGAACAGTGATTTGGGCTTGGCGTGAAATCCGCTTCCAGCATCCCAATAAACTGTTATTTGATTCTTCTTGGGGGATTGTCGTTTCTATTTCCAAGGGTAGAAGAATTTTCTCCTCGCCAGAATCATTCTGAGATTCTGCTACAGAATTATCTTTGATTGGGAAATAATCACCCCATTGCACTGTGAGATTAAGTTGACTAGCATTTTCAGCAACCAGTAAACTTAAACCCATCGATGAAGGGAAAAAAGCTTTCTTGGCGAATGGCTTGTCTGGGACATTTTCATCTTCACCTGCGCTACCCTTCTGTAATTGATCTAAATCATCATCAACCGTATCATCTCCACGCTGTTCGATCGGCGCACCATGTGGGACAAGAAAGCCTGTAAGATACCATTTTGATGGTGCTTGGTCGAGAATTTCTTCTGCGTGGTCGATATCATCAGGGGTGGGGCCTATGAGGTCGAGTTGCAAGGCTTCAATGAGGCGCGATCGCACTTCGGCAGATGTAGTATTTTTCATATAAATATTAAAAATAAGCAAATATAGAATTTACATCATCAAATTCGGGAATTTTATCGGTTTTTAAGGTTACTTCTTGAGAAGCCATATATATTATTTTGTTTTTTATCTCTGCGAATAGTTGCGGATTTTGGTAACTACTTTTGCTATCCAACTCTATGAGTTTATCTAAGCATTCTATTAATGTTTGTGGTTCAATATACTTGATATTTTTATTTTTCATTAAGGTTTGTTCTTGAGATGCTACCAAGTTTTCTATGTTTTCAATATCTAGTTCATCATCTTGTTGATGTTTCTTTGCTTGTCTGATTACATGAGTTACTTTTTGCTCTAATCTTCTAGCACTTCTGTATTTTCGTATTTGAATATCTTTTAAAACTTTCTCTTTAAATTTGATTTGATAATGCTCGATAATTTGTTTGTTATCTTGAGCAACTATTTTGTCATCATAACTATCTTGGGCAATGCTGAGTGATTTGTGGTAATATGCCAGCGTATTTTCTGCTAACTTTAACAATTCTTTAGCCTTTTTAAGCAATAAAATATCTAATAATCGCTTTGGCTTATTAGTGTCAATATTCATCAAAGCATTTTCTTCTAATGAACTACTGGTTAAAGATAAATATTTATTTATAGAAAAAACAACTTCTTTGATAGTATTAATTTTGTCATTTTCCTCCTTTATTAAAATATCTTTAATACTCCTATATTTATTTTTATATTCTTTCAAAGCTTGTCCTTCTAATTCTGAAACATTGCTACTAGCAGAAAAGAGTTGGGCGAATATGCGGACTAAAGCTTTAATAGTATCTTCGTCACGCGCAGCCCAAATATAAAGAGGACTAGCTTTTTTATAGTTGCCAAGTAAATTATTCAATTGTTCTAATTCTTGGTCTCTTTTTTTTGTTTTTGCAACTATGTTGGCATCTTTTCTCGAAGTTAACCTGTTGCGTTTCATATAGCTATCAATTTCCTTGTCATATTTTTCTAGGATGCTTTCTTTTCTGTCACCTAGTTTTTCTATTGCTTCACCTAAAGTTTCACGAAATTTTTGTTTACATTCCTTAATTGCATCCAAACCACTTTTGACTTGCACAGGATACAAATAACCTTCGTGTTCTATAATTACATCCCATTTCCACTTCACATCAGCATTACTATTATGTAGTGTTTGCCAAGCCTTAATTTTTGGTAAAACATTTAAAGCGCAAAGCAGAATATCTACTGTCCATTGTCCTATTTCATGCTCTGGAGTATTAATGTCATAAAATATTCCAGAGGTTTGTTCACATAATAAGTCTACAAAATCTTGGGATTGTGAGTAACAATTACCAAAAATCCCGTATTCATCTTTGTCTATTTGACCTGTGATTACTTTTCGCGGTGGTTCGGTAATTAAAGATAATTCATTATCCTTGTTGGGATTGTTCAATTCAGAATTGATGCGTGGAATAAAAATACCCATGAGTTTTTCTATTTTGTTGAAATTAATATGTTTGTGATTCTGTTAAACCAGGAATAGTAGCAGTGCTATTGGTTGTGGGTTTTCCAGTTTTCCGAGTCTTTTTAGTATTTCCTTTTGTTTTGGATTTATCTGCACCTTTACCGCCTAAAATTTCTGCTTCGGCGCGTTTTTGGTTTAAATCAAGCAAGCGTGCTAAAACCTCATCGTGGATTTCTTCGCACCAACGATAACGCCAGGGTTTTTTCTTTTGTCGTCCACTGCTGTTTTCTGTGTCTTCTTCCTCTTCGTAGTCGAGGATGAAATCGCAGTCGGTGGGGATATCTGACCAGCCGTAAGCGTCGAGGACGGCTTTATCCATTGCGGTGTGGAGTTCGCGGAGTTTGAGGATTTCGGGGTCGTATTCGTCGGGGTCGTGGAAGCGGTTGTAGGTGTCGGTGAGTCCTTGGTTGTTGCGAACCATTAAGGCGGCGCGGTATTCGTAGTATTCTTTGCCTATGGTTTCTAGCGTGGGGTTCGTCTCCCAATTTTCGGGGAAGGGGAAGGTTTCAAAACAGTCGGAGGGAGTATATACAGGATCATCTTTCATAGATGAACCAAAGAATAAAGCCCAAATTTCATGTATGCGGGAATGTATTATTGCAAAAGACGAAAATTTTGGTAAAGCAAATATAACTAATTTTTGATCGAACACATAATTAGATTTCAAAAATGTAAATGTTCGATATTTACTTGTTTGACAGCATACTAAAACTTTTTCAAAAGGAGCAATCAGTTTATATTGTTCAGTTCTTTTATTAAAGAATTGCCACCAAGGTGTTTTAGCTACTTGTGCAGGTGCTTTTTCTCTTTCTGGTTTAACTTTTTCTTCCAGAATTATCATGAAATCACTCCACAACCTAGCTTCATTTTCAGTCATCTCCCCAAAATTAATCACATAACGAGTATGGGAATGAGTTGGGCTAGAATTTACTTCTTCACCTCCTATATAAGGAAAAATGCGTTCCAAATTCTTAGGATTCTTATCTAGAAGACGGTGCATTTCTTTAATAGGCGTTGCTTTAGCATCATTATCATCAAACAAAAAGCCTTGCCCATATATTTTTACTCCTATAAAAGATTTATTTTTATTCTCTAGCAAAGATATGGGATTATTATGGCTATCTGCATGGAATAAGAAAGCGGATATTGAACTATAATATTTTCCATCCAACAATTTATTTTTTTGATAATTTCCCTTAATGATATGAATGATACTAACTATAACTGCTGCAAAACCTGGCCATTTAAATCTCTTCTGTGCCTTATATATAGAACCGCCAGAATTACAAATATAACGTAATCCACCTAATCTTGTATCTCCTTGTGCAATAGTATTTGTTGCAATAAGCCCTAATGTTCCATCTTTTCGTAATACATTAAATGCTTGCCGGAAAAAGTATGCAACTAAATCCATTCGATTACCTGTTTCTGGGAAATAGGTGGTTATCCAGTCAAGATACTCTTTTGAATAATTTGTAGAAATTCTACTACCACCCATAAACGGTGGATTTCCAACAATCGCATCAAACCCTGGATTATCTCTATGAAATACCTCTGGAAATTCAATTTCCCAATTAAACGGCTTCACAGATTTATCTGCTTGCCGCATTTTTTTACTAATACTTAAAACCTCTGCACTTTCATCTGAATTTCGCCGCCATTTAAAATAGTTTTGAAATAATTTATCTCTCTCCTCCTTCCTCGCTTTATCTTTCTCTGCCGCAAAGAAAGAAGCAATCACTAAATCACCTTTGAGACGAGCATCATGTAATAATTCCTCAGTTGCTTGATAAAAATCACGCTTGGCATCGTAATTTTCTTCACCTAAACTCTGAATCTCATCACGGTTAAACTTAACCTTATTTAGTTGCTCATTAAACAAAGGCAACTCTTTATCATCATAGGTAGTATCTTTTTCCCAGTTAAACTTAACAAGTTGGTCGCGGGTTAAACCTACCAACGAATCCCCACATTTCAGCGCATGGTCTAAAAATGTAAAAGGGTGCTTCTTGGCTAAAGTTACCAACCATAAAGACAACTTCGCCAAATTCACCGCAAACGGGTTTTTATCCACCCCATACAAACAACGCTGCGCCACCAAACGCCGCGCATAAAGTAACGGTTCTTCATCCGATGGAACATCTGAAATCATGCCATGTTGATTCCAAGCTTCCACCAGTTTTTCTGCCAACTGACGACAAGCTTCTACTAAGAACGCGCCTGACCCTACAGCTAAATCACATACCTTCAAAGCCAAAATTTGGTCTGGTGTGGGACGTTCTCCCAATGCTTCCAAAACAGGTCTGAGGGTTTCTTTAACTATCGGTTCTGTCAACGCACGAGGCGTATAATGAGAACCACTACGCCGCCGTTCTTCCCCTGGTTGCAAATACAATGAACCAGCCGCCAGTAAAGCGGGTGTTTGCGGCGATATCTTCCGCCCTAAAGCTGCAATTAAATCCTCGGCGGTTTTCGCTTGCTTTAACTCGGCCAATGATTTACCGGAAATTTCACAACCTGCAACTTCTTTTAAATACTTCGCCCTGTCATTGGCTTTGGTGTTTAAAACTTCATCGACGCTAACAACGACAGTTACAGAGGTTTTCGCACTCTTGGGTTTACTCCATACACCAATTGATTTTGAAGTAGCATTATTTACCTCATAACCCATTATCGCGGAGTACACTGAACCAATTTGCTCAACATCTAAAGAACGGTATGATAAACGCTCACCATCAAGAACAAGTAACCCTTGCAATACTTTGTGAATTACTCCATCAGAAATGCGTGGCGGTTCAATCAAATCCCATTCTTTATAGGTAGTATGGCGAGAACGACCTTCTAAAAATGCGTACTCATCTGGGTCAAAAAGCTGTCCGTGACGCGCTGGCAAATATAAATCAGCATGACAGCCGCCATCGTAAACTAAGCGAAAAAGACTGAGTAACCACGCCCAAGCACCATAACGCTGTTCCATTGTGTCAGGATAGTTACCCGCATCCTCGCGCAATCTCTCATACAGTCCAGTTACCGAATAGTTGCGCGTGTAAATGGAACCCTGCGGCATCAAACCCTCATCTTCCGCATACAACAGAAACACCAACCGCAACAAAACTGTAATTAATCCACCGTAGATGTGTTGGGGGTCGTTTTGGGCAATGTCATCAAGCAAGAGTCCTTTAGCATGGTCATTCGCAGCTTGAAAACCACGCAGTAATTCCCACAGCGCATCAACTATCTGTTCTGATAACTTGGTAGAAACTTCGTTTTGGTACTTGCGGCTATTTTGCAGCAAGGCTACTAAACGGCGGTCTGTTGGCGCATTGAACACTCGCTGTTCTTCCAACAACATCTGCATTGCACCCAAAATCAACCGTCCCGATACTTCGCACATCGCCTGTACCGGAAACGTCAGGTGTCCAGAAGATTCACCGCGTGGGGCATATACCAAACGTAATTCAGTACCATTACACAAAATACCTACAGGAATTTCTTTCTCCCGCAACAGTCGCTCAAACTTCGCCTGGGGGTTGGCGTGCCATCCTGTAGATTTGATATTCTCGCTGACTCTATCAAGGTCAGTACCAGAGGAAATGACCTGTACCAGCATTAACCAACCACCGTTATCAGGGTTGGGTATGGCATAGGTTGGTTGTAAGGTTTCACTGTATTCTGGTAGCGATACCGCCAAATCCTCTGGACTCTCGACTAAATCTGTTGGTTGCCAACCCAGAATTTCAACAGTGAAGGTGGGAAAGTCAGAAAGGACGCAGGTGTTGTTGCTGCTGTCATCGGAAGAATCTTGGCTAACTATTTCGGTTAACCGTTGCTGTAACTCAACAACGTTGCGATTTACCGACATTTGGGCATTATTTAACGCCGTTGGCGACACTACCAACCCCACTGGCTGAAGAAAGCCCAACCATTCCTTATGCGCTTGAATTTCTCTATCCTTAATCATAGCCCTCACCCCTTAACCCGAAACTGGCCACAAATAAATCAATCCCACTGGTTCAACTCGTACCGCCCTAACTTCGTAGGAAGCCTCAATTCGGGCAGGTTCAGAATTAATCTCTCCAGCAAGTTTCTTCAGTCTCTCCTCCCAGTGGCGACGGTCTGCTTCTAACTGCCGTTTTTCCTCGGCCGGGAACTCTGCAAACGGAATCGATAGCTGGATAGCTTTGATTTGCTCGATTTCCTGCTTGCGTTGGCTAATACGCTGCTGCTGCTGTTCGAGAATTTTTTTCATCTCCACAGCTTCTTTTTTGCCCCGTTCGGTTAACTTTTTCTCAGCCCTTTGAGCCAAAATATTGGCACGACGTTCTAAATGGGGAATCAAATCAGCAATATCTTCAGTAGCATTCTGCTTCAGCAGTTCTTTAATCGTCTGGGATGCTTTTTGCAAACGAGGGGAAGCTAAAGAATCTTCTAACAAAGCCAGTACGCTGTCTTTCTCCCCTTCGTTTAAAGGTTGTAGTTTCTTGCGTCCCCTAGCAACTGGATCAGACCATTCCGCAGCGATCGCAATTACTTCGTCATGCAACCGCGAAGCACCCTGTCCGTAAACAGATAAGCGTCCCAAGGCGATAACTTTCGGTATTGGGTCATCAGTCAGACAAACGCAAGCGCGGGTTAACTCATCATGTAAAAACCCTTGCGCTAAAAATCTTCCTAAAAGACGCTGTACAACCCGATGTTCTAAATGCAGGTGAACCACATCCCCATCTAACGAACAAGGGTCACGAAATACTACCGGACGAATCGCTGCTTCCCGTCGCCATTCCCAAGGCTTTTGTCCTTTCTTGCGTGGCGGTCTTAAGGTATCAAGAGTATTCGCCCAAGTTGGGTCTGCGCGTTGGTCAAGGGGTGGAAGCACCCAGCGTGCAGTAGCAGAGTCTTGACAAGCTTCTTGACTATCCACTGGGGTGAGGGGAGTTGCACCGAGAATTTCTAAAGAAGCGGAAATAGCATTGCGGAAGTGTTCATCACTCAGTCCCAACCAATCCCGCGACGTTTTCAACATCTCTTGCAACTGGGATAATTGCTTGGTTAATTCTTCTCTCCGCAGTCGATTTTCTTCCAATTCCTCGTTTACTATCTGTAAATTAGGTAAATCAGTTTGTTCTATGGAAGCAGTAATATTAGTTACCTGATTGTGGCGAATACCATCTGACAGCAACCGTGATAAATTTTTCTGCACAACTGGCGAAAGCGTCCCCAATTCTTTTTGAATTGTTTCGGTCTTCTTCACCAGCACTTTCAATACTTTGTCCTCTGTCCGTTGCGCTAAAACAAAGTAGTAGCAGTGAACAATAGGCGATCGCTGTAATTTCCTGTCAATACGCCCGTTGCGCTGTTCCATCCTCGACGGGTTCCACGGCACATCAAAATGGAATAGGTCAGCACAATTGTTTTGCAGGTTTACCCCTTCCCGTGCTGCATCCGTAGCTATGAGAATGCGGAGGGGGTGACGTGATGGGTCGGAGTTAAAAGCATTTTTAATGGCTTCCCGACGTTCTTCGCCAATACCGCCATGAAATACATCAATGCGTTCCCTTTCTCTGTCTGAGCCTGCGATCGCTTCTTGAAGCTTTTGCTGTAGGTAGCGTTTTGTGTCTGTATATTCAGTAAATATAATGACTCGCTTATCTAACCAAGCAGCATTAGGTTTACCCAAATCAGGACAGAGATTTTGTTTAATCCACGCCACTAACCTTTCAACTCGCGGATCTGCTTGATATCTAGCTTGGTTGGCTACATCGGTCATCTCTTCTAAAATTTCCAATTCCCGGCTGCTTAACCCAAAGCTTGCAGCCTGCCCAGTAGCCACCGTTACCTGAGTATCTTCTTCCGCTTGTACTTCTTCTTCTGCTAATTCAGCGCGTTCATCGTCAGCACCAGGGGCTTCTAACAGTAACGGTAAATTCTCGATAGCGTTTTCAGAACGGTTAGCCCTGAGCGTTCGCGTAGTGTCTCGTAGAGAAGCTGAAGGGTTAACAGATTGCTTTTCTATCGCCATCCGATGAACTTTCAAAGTACGTGCAAAAGCTTCAATGGAAGACAGCAGACGCTTTTGTAGCGAAGTGATTACTAACATCGCCGCATTTTGCGTTGACTTTGGTGCTTCCTTCAGCCGTTCTTCCCGCAGACTGCGGTATTCTTGTAGCAACCGTGACAGTTTCAATTCGGGCGCATCTTCTGGAAGGTTATCGATAACGATAGGAATCACCCGCCGTTCGGGAAATTCTTCGCCAATCTCCCGTAAATCTTGCTTTAACCGCCGTACCATCACTGTGTCTAAGAGCTTGCTATCTCGCACAGGGACACCTCGACAAAACCGTTGCGGGTCGAGGATTTCTAATAAAGCTGCAAAACTATTGGAATGACCATTATGAGGAGTAGCAGAAAGGAACAGCTTATGTTCAAACCTGGGCGCTATATCGCGCACAGTGCGGGTTAACTGAGAATCTACAGCGTACTTTGCACCACTAGCTGGGGCGGCGTTGTGTGCTTCATCAAGAATCAGCATTGATGCGCCTGTAAAATCTCCCAACCAATCACGCAAAGGAGCAGCATAGGTTTCATCGCGTAACAAAGCATGAGAAATAATGAAACGGCTGTGAGTTGTCCAAGGGTTAATTCCATAACCCCGTTCTTGACGACGACTAGCCACAAACTCACGGTCAAAAATCACAAAAGTCAGCCCGAAGCGGCTTTCCATTTCTTCTTGCCATTGCCGTACAACCGACGGCGGACAGGAAATCAAAACACGGCGAACTTTTTGCCGCATCAACATCTCTCTTAAAATCAGCCCTGCTTCGATGGTTTTCCCTAAACCAACATCGTCAGCAATAAACAAAGCTACTCTAGGCATTAATAAAGCTTTACGTAGCGGTTCAAGCTGGTAAGCTTTGACTTCAATACCTGCTCTGTAGGGTGCTTGAAAAAGTTTCGGGTCAGTTGAGGTAACACAATTCCAGCGCAGAGTGTGGAGATAAGCCGAAAATAGACGGGGATTGTCAAAACCTCGGTTTGCTATGGACTCCCAGGAAGTTTTACCTATGACTTTCGCATCAACTTCCCTTTCCCAAAGAACTTCTAACTGTTCTCCTAACGCATCATCTTCCAAACACGAAAGGCAAACTAAAGTGTCTTCCTTCACCAAAGGTTTAGCCACTACATCTTCTACAAGATACTGCCGCGATCGCACCCGCACAATTTGCCCAGTAACAACACTCATCCTCTAGAATCCTTTGCACGCTGAAATCCCTACACCAACCGCAGAAAAGCCATTTTTTGCATGAAAAATTACCTGTGAAGCGATCGCTTACAGTTACAAATCCGTAGATTTTAATTGAGTATAAAAATTTAGGATTTAAAATACTTGTAAATTTACTTAGCCCAAAAACCAATGTATTTTTTAATACTTAATTTAAGAGTACATTAATTTACATTATTTAAACCATTTGAGTCTATTTAATAAAAGTATCGATATATTTTGCCCATCATAGCCATACATAATTATGGCTATAAGCGTGAGCAAGCATACCAAATTGTATGTTTAAAATGTAGCAATGCATCATGCAAAACGTATCAGTATTAGTACTGATATTACTATAAATTCCAACCCAGTTAGTCAGGCTTATATGTGATTGTGGTAGTCAGATTTGATGAGAAATTGCGATCGCACTGTACCGTCTATTGAGGATTTTGATAGGAATTACCAGAACCGAAACGGTTCCAGGATATAGCCACCATTACCAAGAATTAGTTAACCCAAATAAAACGTCTACTGCTGTTAACTGACTCTATTTGTCACTAGACGTAGACTCATGTTTTTTCAACCATTCCTTAATAGCCTCCTCCAATGCCGCTGTCTGGGTTATTTCCAGACGGGCGCAGGCTATCTCAAATGCAATTTTTAAGTCTTTAGGGAGTCTTCCCCTAACCTCTCTAGTTTCTTCTGCCATCGTAATTTGAAGCCAAAGTTTGCGGCTTTTATTTTTGCACAGCCTCTCAGTAAAAAAACATTTGCGGTATTGCGGTATTGCGGAATTGCGGTATAATTAAAAAATTAAAAAAACAATTAACAACCCCGTCAGTTTTATCGAATCCACAAAGCTGAGGACACCATGAGCGTTATTACAATTCAATGTCGCTTGGTTGCTGAAGAAGACATTCTCCGTCAACTGTGGGAACTGATGGCTGAAAAAAATACACCACTCATCAACGAATTACTGGCACAGGTAGGAAAACATCCAGACTTTGAAACCTGGCTAGAAAAAGGCAAAATATCTACTAAATTCCTCAAAACGCTTGTTAACTCCCTCAAAAGCCAAGAGCGTTTTGCAGGTCAACCCGGACGCTTTTACACCTCAGCGATCGCTCTAGTAGATTATGTATATAAATCTTGGTTTGCTTTACAGAAACGAAGAAAGCGCCAAATAGAAGGGAAAGAACGTTGGCTCACAATCCTCAAAAGTGATCTACAACTCGAACAAGAAAGTCAATGTAGCTTAAACGCAATTCGGACTAAAGCGACCGAAATTCTTACCCAATTTCCCCCCCAGTCCGAGCAGAATAACAACCAGATAAAGGGTAAAAAGACTAAAAAATCTACAAATTCCAAAAAATCTTCGCTTTTTAAAATTTTTTTAACCACTTACGAAGAAATACAAGACCCTCTTACTCGTTACGCTCTCGCATATCTGCTCAAAAATAACTGTAAAATCAGTGAACTCGACGAAGACACAGAAGAATTTACTAGAAATAGACGCAAAAAGGAAATAGAAATTGAGCGATTAAAAGACCAACTCCAAAGTCGCATACCTAAAGGTAGAGATTTCACCAGGGAGGAGTGGTTAGAAACTTTAGAAATTGTCACCGTCAATGTTCCTCAAACTGAAAAAGAGGTAAAAGCTTGGCAAGCAGCACTTTTAAGAAGAACTGCTGATGTCCCCTTTCCTGTAGCTTACGAATCTAACGAAGATATGACATGGTTAAAAAATGAAAAAAATCGTCTCTTTGTTCAGTTCAATGGCTTGGGAAAACTGACCTTTGAGATTTACTGCGATAAGCGTCATTTGCACTATTTCCAACGCTTTTTAGAAGATCAAGAAATTAAACGCAATAGTAAAAACCAATACTCAAGCAGTTTGTTTACTCTGCGCTCAGGAAGGCTTGCTTGGTTGTCAGGTGAGCAAAAAGGTGAACCTTGGAAAGTAAATCAACTAAATCTTTACTGTGCTTTAGATACTCGGATGTTGACTAATGAAGGAACTCAACAAGTAATTGAAGAGAAAGTCACAAAAATTAACAAAATTTTAGTGAAACAAAAACAGAAAGATGACCTCAACCCTCAACAGCAAGCTTCTATTACTCGTCACCAATCCACGTTAGATCGAATTCATAACCCTTTCCCTCGTCCCAGTAAGCCTAATTATCATGGACAACCCTCAATCCTAGTTGGCGTTAGTTTTGGTCTAGAAAAGCCAGTAACAGTAGCCGTGGTAGATGTTGTTAAAGGTGAAGTTCTAGCTTATCGCGGTGTCAAACAACTACTTGGTAAAAACTACAACCTTCTCAATCGCCAGCGACAGCAGCAGCAACGCCTATCTCATAAACGTCACATAGCTCAGAAACAGAATGCACCCAACTCCTTTGGTGAATCAGAGTTAGGGCAATATGTCGATAGATTATTGGCTGATGCAATTATTGCGATCGCCAAAAACTATCAAGCAGGGAGCATTGTACTACCAAAACTACGTGATATACGGGAAATAATCCAGAGTGAAATTCAAGCCAAAGCAGAGAAGAAATGTCCTGGTTACAAGGAAGCTCAACAAAAATACGCCAAAGAATATCGTATGAGCGTTCATCGCTGGAGTTATGGTCGATTAATTGAGAGCATTCAATCCCAAGCTGCAAAAGTTGGAATTTATACTGAAATTGTTACACAGCCAATCAGAGGTAGTCCACAAGAAAAAGCGCGAGATTTAGCCGTCTTTGCTTACCAAGAACGTCAAGCCGTTTTAATTTAATTCACTAATCCGAACCTTGAAAATATAATATTGTTATAACAGCGCCGCAGTTCATGCTCTTTTGAGCCAATGTACTGTGATAAATTTGGGTTAGTTTGGCGGTTGTCAGACCGTCATGCTTTCTGACCCTGGTAGCTGCCCGCTTCTGATGCTGCCATCTGTAGAATTCTATAGATGGGATAGGTGCGCTCCCAGCAATAAGGAGTAAGGCTTTTAAGCGTAACCGTTATTCATAACGGTGTGGATTACTACAGTGGTGGCTACTGAATCACCCCCTTCGTCGGGGGAACCCTCTCAAATATTTTTTTGGCATGTCGAAGCAGGGGCAAAATCCCTGGAGTTCTGCCAAAATCTTAAAACCCTTGTAATGTCTTAACTTCAGAAACTAGTATGTCAGTTGATTTAGTTTTTTGATGTGAAACAAAGGAAGCTTTTTCAGAGATATGCCAAATTTGTCTTTGGAAAGCTTTATTTGCAAGGGGTCTAGGCGGCGGGGTTTCAACAACCATCCCGGCTAGGGGTGGGTTGAAAGTTGCGCTGAATCAGTTGCCGAATAACTACTGAAGTTTCAACAACCATCCCGGCTAGGGGTGGGTTGAAAGTCTTGTAGGCCAATCAACCGTTGGGCATCGAGAGGTTTCAACAACCATCCCGGCTAGGGGTGGGTTGAAAGTTTATTGCTTTTATTGCTTTAGTATGCAATATAGTGTTTCAACAACCATCCCGGCTAGGGGTGGGTTGAAAGACGCAAGCTCCCCTCGATGTTATTGAGGCGACGACTGGGTTTCAACAACCATCCCGGCTAGGGGTGGGTTGAAAGGAAGCATCTAGAAATGTCATATTTAACTCCAAAAAAGTTTCAACAACCATCCCGGCTAGGGGTGGGTTGAAAGATATCTATCACATCCCCAGGCGATAGTTCCCGTTCTAAGTTTCAACAACCATCCCGGCTAGGGGTGGGTTGAAAGGCTAACGGCGCTCTACGTAGCAAGCTCTAGAGAGGTTTCAACAACCATCCCGGCTAGGGGTGGGTTGAAAGATGAAGCAGTATTTGCAAGCCACAGGGCAAGTGGCTTGTTTCAACAACCATCCGGTGTACGAATAAGTTACTAAGCTAATCGTCATTTAAATTGCACCATTTTCATGGTGGTAAAAGCTGCAAACCCTCTCCCCTGCCCCCTGCCCCCTGCGATCTCAATGTGCAAATTAAATGCTTAACAGCTTAGTATTGTTGAATTTTTATTTAAATTGCAAGCTTTTTGGGAGGGTTGAAAGGCGCACTTCGTTCGGGATTATCCTGAATGTTTGCAAATATATTGGAATTATGGTGAGTTTATAACTGAGCCTCCCACTCCACTCAAAGAAAGTCAGCTATATTTAAGTCCATACGAAAGCTGTTGACAAATAATTTGTCGCTCCACGGATTTTGACAAATAATTTGTCGCCACGGTCAAATAATTTGTCGCTCTACAAAAAAATCGGGATGACTGGATTCGAACCAGCGGCCCCTTCGTCCCGAACGAAGTGCGCTACCAAGCTGCGCCACATCCCGGCATAAAAATGCCATTATAAATTAACAATATCATAACCCATGCTAAATAACAGAATTACATCTATATATATATATGATCACTTTACCCAAGGCTTTGCTTGCTACGATTAAATTTGTAGAACTCTAGTGGTAAAAGCGGACTGTGACTGTAAAACCAGACTGGTTGCGGGTAAAAGCACCTGGGCGTGAGCGCATCGGTAACGTTAAAGATATTTTGCGGGATTTAGCCCTCAATACAGTTTGTGAGGAAGCGTCCTGTCCAAATATTGGTGAATGCTTCAATGCTGGGACTGCCACGTTTTTAATTATGGGCCCGGCTTGTACACGCGCTTGTCCCTACTGCGATATTGATTTTGAGAAAAAACCTAAACCACTAGACCCCACGGAACCTGCACGACTAGCAGAAGCTGTTCGCCGCATGAAACTTAATCATGTTGTAATCACTTCTGTAAACCGAGATGACTTGCCAGATGGTGGTGCATCTCAGTTTATAGCGTGTATTAATGCGGTTCGCACTGTTTCACCCAACACCACAATTGAGGTACTAATTCCTGACTTGTGCGGTAATTGGAATGCTCTAGAGTTGATTCTACAAGCTGCGCCAGAGGTATTAAACCACAATACGGAAACTGTTCCACGCCTGTATCGCCGGGTGCGTCCCCAAGGAAACTACGATCGCACATTAGAATTATTGCACCGTTCTCGCCAAGTTTCTCCTAGCACATATACTAAATCTGGTATCATGGTTGGACTCGGTGAAACTGATGCCGAAATTCGCCAGGTCATGCAAGACTTGCGAGCCGTAGATTGCGACATTTTGACAATTGGGCAATACCTCCAACCCAGTCAAAAACATTTGCAAGTAAATGAATTTATCAATCCAGAACAATTTGCTGCTTGGAAGGCATTCGGCGAAGAAATAGGATTTTTACAAGTTGTTTCTTCACCATTGACAAGAAGTTCATATCATGCAGAGCAAGTCAGGGAATTAATGCAACGTTATCCCCGCAGCCAATTTTAGATTTTAGATTTGTTCTTGCGTTTAAATTCGGGCACAACTCTTAGAGATGCTGTTCGCATTCAGACCTTTTTAAATTTTGGATTTTGAATTATTCAATTCCAAAATCCAAAATTTAAAATCTAAAATTCGGTGATGGGGAGACTTTTGATTAATGACTAATCCAAAAACTGTAGCAATTCTTGGTGCGGGTGCTTGGGGTGCATCTCTGGCAAATCTCGCCGCCGCAAATGGTCATCAGGTGCGCGTGTGGTCGCGTCAAGGTTCGCAAACTATCCAAGCAGTTTTAAAAGATGTCCAAATCGTCCTATCCGCTATCTCGATGATTGGTGTGAGGGATGTTGCTTCCCAAGTCCAGTCTTTCCCGCTTTCTCCAGAGACAATTTTTGTCACAGCGACGAAAGGCTTAGACCCTCAAACTACCTGTACGCCGTCGCAAATTTGGCAAAAAGTATTCCCTAACCATGCAGTGGTTGTCCTGTCTGGGCCTAATTTATCTAAAGAAATTCAAATGGAATTACCAGCAGCAACGGTGGTAGCCAGTAATATTCCCACGGCTGCGGAAGTAGTGCAGTTAGTATTTTCTTCTGGGCGTTTTCGGGTATACACCAATCCCGATCCTTTGGGGGTGGAATTGGGGGGAACGCTGAAAAATGTGATTGCGATCGCAGCCGGTGTGTGCGATGGTTTACAACTAGGAACCAATGCCAAAGCTGCTCTAGTCACCCGTGGACTCACAGAAATGGTTCGCATCGGCAACAACTGGGGTGCGAAGACAGAAACATTCTATGGTTTATCAGGTCTAGGAGATTTGTTAGCAACCTGCAATAGTCCCTTAAGTCGCAATTACCAAGTCGGCTATCAGCTAGCTGGTGGTAAGTCACTTACAGAAACTCTCGAAAATTTACAAGGAACTGCTGAAGGAGTGAATACTTGCCGGGTTTTGATGCAACGAGCCAAGCAAGAAAATATTCCTGTTCCAATTACTGAGCAAGTTTATCGTTTACTTCAGGGTGAAGTCACACCTCGACAAGCGCTTGATGAACTGATGCTGCGAGATATCAAGCCAGAGTACAACTATTAGCAATACCGTTTGGTTAAGGAATTTTTTGGTTGAGGCAGGGGGAGAAGAGAAGCAGGGGGAGAGAGAATTACTGAACAATAAGCCTCTTTCCTCCCCTGCTTATCCGAACCGTATTGTAACTACTAGTAGTCTGTGAATTCAACTTTGACGAAAAGATAAATTCTTCAATTTCTCTTCTTCCTTCTCTTCTCCAGGCTACGTGTACACACAAGTCGAAAAATCCTCTAACCACATTTTTGTCAGAGTGAAACTGTCACACTCACCCACATCGCGCCCAGAACTGAAGTTCAGGGCTGATAGCGAAAGTCCACTTAAGTGGACTTCAGCTATGAGACTCGGAATTCGATTCCGAGGCGGAATAGAAACGTAGTGCGAGATTTATTAATAAAGATATGGCTGCGGCAAGACTTGTGTGTACACCGACCGTAGCTTTTCTTAGGAGAGGCTGCGTCAACAAGACGCTGCGCGTAGCTTGCTTCCCCGTAGGGGTACGCGTCTTTGTGGTTCGTTCCTTAACACAAGGGTATTAAATTATATTTTTTCTCCCCCCTGCTTCTCTTCTCCCCCTGCTTCCCGTGCTCACCTCAACAGATAACTTCAGTAGACTAAACCCTATTGCAACCTCTTCTATCTCAGTGTCGATAGAATTTTTGCCGCTAATGCTAATCACTTTCTCAATATCTATTAGCTCTACTTATACCTGAATAATCCTGAGAAAAAATTGCTAAATCGTCAGGATATTACTTTTGTAGCCATGTAAATGTGACTATGCCAATTATAAAGATGACATTCACTTAAGGATGTTTATACTGTGTTACAAAAGGTACTATCGAAAAACCATCAAGGTTGAAATATTAACTAAGTAGTTGAAATATTGAAAACCTAGCTGCCGATTTGAATAGCTATTGGTTTAATCAAAAGTTTAGCAGCCGATTAAGTTCAGTAATGCTGTATCCAATAAAACCATTAGAGTTAATTTAAAAAAAAAACTGTAATGGAACGTTCAACCATGTTAGTTCATCGTAAATCACGGGAACAATAGCAACAGTTGAATAGCTGACCGTAATCTAAGCTGACCGAAATCTATTGTTACCTGGAGCCATTGAGACGATCTTTATGCCAGCAACATCTTTTTATGCAGATGCCCCCTACAATACCAAAAAGTCCCGCCAGGCTTTGGACTCGGATCTCACGGTTGACGAAAGTGAGTTATCGGTAGATGACCTACAGGAGCTAGAGATTGCTTCTGCTGACAATGCTAACTTTGCTGCTAACACTAACCGTCGGAGTACAGATTTAGTACGTCTATATCTTCAAGAAATTGGTCGGGTTCGCTTGTTGGGGCGCGATGAAGAGGTTTCAGAAGCTCAAAAAGTCCAACGCTACTTGCGGATGCGGATAGTACTTGCTAAGGCCGCCAAGGAAGGGGATGAAGTGATTACCCCCTATCTTCGGTTAATTGAAGTTCAAGAACGTCTTACCTCAGAACTGGGACATCGGCCGTCTTTGGAAAGATGGGCTGCTACTGCTGATATAGTTTTATCCGATCTTAGGCCGACTTTGGCAGATGGGAAACGTCGCTGGGCTGAAATCGCCAAGTTGACTGTAGAAGAGTTGGAGCAAGTTCAGTACCAAGGACTCCAAGCAAAAGAACACATGATTAAGGCGAATCTTCGCTTAGTTGTGTCTGTTGCTAAGAAGTATCAAAATCGCGGTTTGGAATTGTTGGATTTAGTTCAAGAAGGCACACTTGGTTTGGAGCGGGCTGTAGAAAAATTTGACCCAACTAAGGGTTATCGCTTCAGTACTTATGCTTACTGGTGGATTCGTCAGGGAATTACACGGGCGATCGCTACTTCTAGTCGCACCATCCGCCTCCCTGTCCATATTACCGAAAAGTTAAACAAAATCAAAAAGGCTCAACGCAAAATTGCTCAAGAAAAAGGTCGCACCCCTACTCTAGAAGATTTAGCAACTGAGTTAGAGATGACACCGACCCAAGTACGAGAAGTTTTGTTGCGCGTTCCTCGCTCCGTTTCTTTGGAAACCAAAGTAGGTAAAGATAAAGACACTGAGTTAGGTGAATTACTCGAAACTGACTGTGTAACCCCAGAAGAGATGTTAATGCGAGAATCTTTACAAAGAGATTTGCATCATCTTCTGTCAGATTTGACTAGCCGGGAACGCGATGTAATTTTGATGCGCTTTGGTTTGGCAGATGGTCATCCTTACTCATTAGCAGAAATTGGTCGCGCTCTCGATTTATCACGGGAACGAGTCAGACAAATCGAATCCAAAGCTTTGCAAAAGCTACGTCAACCCAAGCGTCGCAACCTCATCCGCGACTATTTGGAATCTTTAACTTAGTCATTAGTCATTTGTCATTATAAAACTATACTTGGCAAATGACTACGGACAAAAGACTGATTTGATCCCCTTGTAAAAAGCCTTTTAAAGGCTTGTAGCAAATTATTTGCATTTAGTTGTACAAGAGTTTCCCTATACCTTTGCTCAAATATCTTGAAGGTGGGGATCAACTGAACAATTCAAAATTAACTTATACAAAATTCAAAGTCAAGGGATGCAATCGTTACAAGTATCCTAACTATTAGCTGTATGCAAATTAAATGCACTACAGCTAATTACTTGATTTTTGCTCAAGATTTGATGAATTGTTCTTAAATATTTAGCATATATTCTCAATAGGCAATGATTGTTGCAAATTGCTCCCAAGATTTGTTATATTCTCAATTAACGAGCTTTGTTGAGAAATATTAGTATGACTGTTTACACAACTACTTCACTCAAGGCAGAACTGAATGAACGAGGCTGGCGATTAACTCCCCAGCGCGAAACAATTTTACACATTTTTCAAGAACTTCCGCAAGGTGAACATCTGAGTGCGGAGGATCTTTATCATCGGCTAGAAACTGATGGTGAAGGGATCAGTCTGTCAACTATTTATCGGACTTTGAAGTTGATGGCTAGGATGGGGATTTTACGGGAACTAGAACTGGGCGAGGGACATAAGCATTATGAAATCAACCAGCCCTATCCCCATCATCACCATCACTTAATTTGTGTTAGATGCAACTCAACTATAGAGTTTAAAAATGACTCAATTTTAAAAATTGGGTCGAAAACCTCTCAAAAAGAAGGTTTTCACCTGCTGGACTGTCAAATGACCATCCATGCGGTGTGTCCCAAGTGCCAACGGGCACTGATGCCGCTTTAGCACTTGGATAGATAAAAAACAAAACTACTCAAATTAACCAAATAAATGGAATTTTGAGCAGTTCGTAATTTACTGTTACTGGAGGCAAGCAACCAGTTGGGGACTGATACTAACAATGCCAAAGCGGATGTTAAAAGCGTCCGCTCTTAAGATCCTTGAGACTGATGCCGTAGAATTCTTGGGCTTGTTTAATTGCTTTTTTGGTGTCAGCGGCCATCACACCGTTGAGCTTGCCTTTATAAAAACCCCGCTCCCGTAGTCGCGTTTGGATTTCTAAGGTATTAAATTCGCTTTTGCTAGTAGTATTAACTGAGCTATATAATTTAGCTCGCGTAGTTGGGCCAGCAACACCACTTGCTGACAAGAAATTAGCTGCTTGGAATCTCCGTACAGCATCGGCAGTGTAAGGGCCATAGTAGCCATTTGGCTCTCCCTCTAAGTATCCTGCCTGGATTAATTGTTCTTGAAGTACTCTAACTGGCTCACCGCGATCGCCTACACGAAATTTATTTCGATTGACTACCTTTGTGGGAGCCTCTTCTCCATCACCAATGCCAACTCCCGGCAATTTAGCTAATGTTGCTGGGCCAACAATACCGTCAACGCTTAATTTGTAAGAATCTTGGAATCGCTTGACAGCTTCTTCGGTAATTGGGCCAAATATTCCTGTAGCGTTCCCGTAATAAAAGCCTGCGACTCTTAAGCGTTCTTGCAAAGCTCTGACATCTTCACCTTCAGCCCCTTTTGCAAGGTAGTTGGAATTACGACGTTGGCTAGTTGCTGAACTAGCTGAACTAGTAGTACTGCGCTTTTTGGCTTGTGCGCTTCTTACAGCAGTAGTCTTTTTCGCTTGCCAACTTTCTAATTTTTGCAGGGTGTTTGCTCCAACAATGCCGTCCACTGGTAAACCAGCAGCCTTTTGAAAGCGCCGCACAGCTTCTTGTGTGGATGCGTCATATACTTGGGTAACAGAAGATTGGTAAAAACCTGCTGTTTTCAACTTTTGTTGTAGATTTCTGACAGAAGGGCCTCGATCGCCTTGTTCCAGTGCCATGACGCTAGTAACAGCGCCAAGAATAGATAAAGACAGAGCAAGGGGCAACATATACTTCCAAGCCCTACCTGAAAGCCTTTTCCAGTCTGGTGCAGCTGCTTTGTTAAACAAAGAACTGAGGGAGACCAATTCACTGGGTGTGCTGTCTTCGTAGGCGAAAGCTAGGTGCAAATACGCAAGATTTTCCATATTTGTTTCCTACACCATTAATTTTTCTTCGATCACTGCTTCAGCTTGATGTACTAGGTTTCTCAAAGCTTCTAATGTTCCTATATTTACATCCTCCCACAAATTGCGCTTGTGTGCTTCTAATAATTTTTCAGCTATATCACGCAGTGCATAAGGGTTCTTTTCCTGAATAAATTCCGAGACTACTGGATCGAGCAAGTAAGCTTCTACTATGCCTTGATACATATAATCTTCGACGCATTTAGCTGTTGCATCGTAGGCGAATAAAAAATCTACCGTCGCCGCCATTTCAAAGGCTCCTTTGTATCCGTGGCGCATGATTCCTGCAATCCACTTAGGATTAACTACGCGAGAACGATACACCCGGGCGATTTCTTCTTTCAGTTGGCGGACTCGTGGTTTAGCGGGTATAGAATTATCACCAAAATAAGTTTCGGGATTTTTCCCCTGTAGAGAACGCACCGCCGCAGTTAAGCCACCCTGAAATTGGTAATAATCATCAGAATCTAGTAGATCGTGTTCACGATTATCTTGATTATGTAGGACAACTTGCATTTGCGCCAACCGTTGCTTGAAGGCTTCGGGATTGGAGATCGGGGGCTGGGGACTGGGGACTGGGGATTGGGAATTGGAAATTGGAAATTGAGTATAGTTATTTTCCTTGTCTCCTTGCCCCCTTGTCCCCTTGTCCCCCTTGTCCCCTTGTCCCCCTGCTCCCCCTGCTTCTGCTCCCGAAGAGTAGGCGTAAGAACTCCAATTAATGTAGGCGCGGGCTAAATCTTCGTCATCTGTCCAGTTTTGCGATTCGATTAATCCTTGGAGTCCTGCGCCGTAAGCACCTGGGCGAGAACCAAAGATGCGATAGCGCGATCGCACCACTGCTTCTTCTACA
>NZ_DASQZC010000686.1:0-31448 GCF_035638895.1 Nostoc sp.
TTACAGCAATTTGATATCAAACCCGCCACAAAGATAGTAAAGTGTAAAAATGTAAAGAATAATATTTAAAGATGGCAGCATATTCAATTGACTTACGACAAAAGATATTGAGTGCGTGGCAAAACAAAGAAGGCAGCCAAAGGGAATTAGCAAAACGATTTAAAGTCAGTTTGTCTTTTATCCGTGACTTTTTACGTCGGTATCGAGAGACGGCAGAGATAGCTGCCAGACCCCAAGGAGGAGATCGCCGCTCTAAGCTTAATAGTATTGAGCAAGAATTATTAAAGGTAATGGTGACAAAGCAAAGCGATATATATTTGCGAGAAATTCAAGAAGCAATAAAAGAACGCACAGAAATAAATGTAAGTATATCAAGTTTATCCCGCACTCTTAAACGCTTAAAATTAAATCGTAAAAAAAAACTTTAGTATCGACTGAGCAAACTACAGAAAGAGTACAAAAATTACGCTATGAATTTCGACGTTGGCTAGATACTATAGATATCAAAAACCTCATATTTATTGATGAAACAGGTGTAAATCTGGCTATGACACGACATTATGCCAGAGGTATTGACGGAGGAAGAGTCTATGATGAGCGACCGGGTAACAAAGGCAAAAATATCACTGTAATTGGAGCTATGAGTGATGAGGGCTTAATTGCCACTATGACTTTTCCAGGTAGTCTGAACACTGCTAGCTTTTTAGTTTTTATTGAGCAAATATTACTACCTCAGTTATGGATTGGAGCAATTATAGTTATGGATAACTTACCTGTACATTATGCTGGGACTGCAAAATCTTTAATAGAATCTGTTGGAGCAAAGGTTAAGTTTTTGCCTCCATACTCACCTGATTTATCACCAATTGAGTTATGTTGGTCAAAGTTAAAAGAAATTCTTCGTTCTGCTAAAACTCGAACATTCGATGCTCTAGATGTTGCAATAACTATGGCTGTTAATGCCATTACTGATGAAAATGCTCTAAATTGGTTTAATCATTGTGGTTTATTCTTTGAGCCTATTTAGATAGCTCTTTTTGTAGTGACTTTGATCGCAAACTGCTGTATGAATTGCACCTATGGAAAATCAAAGTTTTCACTGCCTTTTGGCATCAGTTCTATGAATATTACTCCATGAAGTAGGGAAACGAAATTTATCCCTTACCAAGAGATTGCAGACTTACCTGATTCAGTCAAAGAGCACTTACCCAAGCACACCCAAAAAATTGTTCGGGCTGCATTTAACAATGCTCAAGAAGAATATGGCGAAGAACGTGCGTTTCGTGTTGCTTGGAGCGCTGTGAAACGCGATTACGAAAAACGCAACGATGGACAATGGCACAAAAAGCCAGAATAGCTATTTTAGATTGGCAAAGAGTTATATCGTATCCAGTTAAAGACTTATCATTAAGACCGCAGAGGGAAAGAGAGTTTTCCGATTTTTGCACAGATGTGGTAACTTATAACTAATTAGCCGGATATGATATTACTGGTAATCGTTTTTAGACCTTCATCTGTCGCAATCATTTTTCAAATTGATATCATATTGTATTGAGCAGTTTTATTACTGCACAAAAAAACTTTATTAAGTGAGGTCTTATGAATTACCTTGTTGCAGTTTTACCAAATCGAATACAAGTAGAAGCCGCGTACTCTGCTCTGGAAAAAGCAGGCTTGCCAACTTCACAAGTCAATATTTTGGGCGATGGTTATTTAAGCGCTGATGAATTTGGACTAATTGATCCCGACAAGCAAGCCCGCAAACAATCAAATCTCCTCTTGTGGTCGCTTGTAACCTTTGGATTTGTTGCAGGTTATGCCTTCAACCATTTCACAGAAGTTGAAATATTTCCCCAGTTTGCTCGATTTGGCAATGAATTTCTTGCTGGGATCTTAGGAGGTATAGGCGGTGCTTTGGGCGCTGGTTTAATCGGTCGAGGAGTGGTGTTAACAGCTAGTAGTGGCGATACTTTACCTTATCGTAGCCGTTTGAATGCTGGCAAATACTTAATTGCAGTTACCGGAGATGAGGATTTAATACGCGAAGCTACGCGCATACTGCGTCAATTTGAACCAGAAAATATTCAAGGCTATACAGATTATTCACAAAAGCGCAAACTTGTGAAGAATTAAGGGGTGGGAGCGTCAAGTTTCTAAAAAAGCTAATCTACATCGGGTTCAACGCCAAGCGATGTTTAACGACAAGCCGCTTCTCTACAAGAGGCTTTGCCAACGCGTCTACACAATTGTGCAATCAAGCGTTCAGCCCGTTGGCTTCCCTGTTCTGTAAAGGTCAATACCCAGCAGCCTGTCCAATCATACCAGCGTAAAAACAGAAGTTGCCGCAGACATTGCCTTCACCTCAACAGCGCAGCCATAGTAAGCTTTTGCTTACCAGTGCAATTCCAAAGCACACAAGCCAATGCTGTTGGGTGATGTGCTTTGGATGTCGGGTGTACCTTTACTTGGTTTAAAAACTCGCATAGGCGATCGCCTTTATGTAACCGATAAGCGATTTGATAAGTTTGTCCTTGCGATCGCATTGTGGGAGAATGGGCTGCTCTGGCTTACCTTCGAGAGCAAAAGAGAATCATCGGAGGTTGGTTAGGAAATTGATAGTTAGTGTTGTTATTTCTAAATTACAATTTCTAGCAGAGGTCAAGGGATTTAGTAATTTTGTCTAGCTTTGCTCAACGTTCAGTATTCATCCGCCACTTTCTAAAACTTGCATCTGTAAATGTTCTTTCAAATCTAATGGTTCCGTTGGCAGGACTAATAGATGTAATGTTTTTAGGGCATTTAACGGAAATTCGCCATTTAGCAGGTGTGGCACTAGCAACAATTTTATTCAATTATATTTATTGGACATTCGGTTTCTTACGCATGGGTACAACTGGAATGGTTGCACAGGCGATCGGGCGTAAAGATAACGAATCGGCAGTACTGATTGGTTTACAGCATGGAATTTTAGCACTGATATTAGGACTCGCCATCCTGATATTTCAACAACCTTTACAAATATTAGGGTTTGCGATTCTAAGTGCTACACCAGAAGTTAAAAGTTCTGGTGTTGATTTCTATAATGCCTTAGTATGGGGTGCCCCAGCAACACTGATTAACTTTGTCTTGATTGGTTGGTTTCTTGGACAAGCACAAAGTAGTAAAGTGTTGTTACTTTCAGCTATTAGTAGTTGTGCAAATGTACTACTTGATTATCTATTTATTGTTCAGTGGGGATGGGCAAGTAGAGGAGCTGGGTTAGCGACAGCCACTAGTCAGTATCTCGTGCTAATGGTAGGTATTTTGCTATATTGTCAAACAATTTCATTTAAACAAATACAAGCTTTAATTGGGGAACTATTTAATCTGTCTGCCTTAAAATCAGCCTTAATGCTGAATGGGGAAATTATTATTCGGACTTTTGCTTTAATTTCGACAATGGCGATGTTTAGCAACCTCAGTTCTATGTTAGGAACTGAAATTCTGGCGGCAAATACGCTGCTGATGCAAGTGGTGAGCTTGGCAGCATATTTCATTGATGGCTTGGCGTTCGCTACTGAGAGCTTGGCTGGAATTTTTCAAGGTAGTGGAAATATTACTTCTTTAAAACAACTGTTGCAAACTTCTGTAGTCAGTAGCTTGGTTATAGGATTAATGTTTGCTACTGCATTTATTTGTGCCCCAGAATCATTGTTAAGATTGCTGACTAATCATACTGAAATTATCAATCATTTACGCTCTTATATTCCTTGGTTGTTACCAGTTTTAGGTTTTGGCTCAGTCGCTTATGCGTTAGACGGTTATTTTCTAGGGTTGACTCAAGGTCATATACTTCGGCAAGCTATGCTTACAGCCACTGTAATCGGGTTTATTCCATCAGCAATTACAGCTTGGTATTTCCATAATAGTCATTTACTATGGCTATCAATGTCTTTATTTATGGCAGCAAGAACAATAACTCTGGCATTGTACGTACCAAAAACATTTTCTAAAACACAGTGACGGTAGGGTGTTGGGGGTAGGGTTGCAGGTTAGTTTCGGAGAAAATCAAGAATATTAGAAATAAGCGTTGTTTATTTACAAAGATTCGGGCGTAGACATAGCCCTTCCTAGACATTAAATGCACAGAATATAATTGCAGGTAATGGGGGGCTGGGTAAGTAAATCTAGGGATAAAGCAGCGATCGCTCTAAAATCGGGGCATAGAATCCTAAGATTACCAAAAACCCTGCTGATGTGGGCTATTGAATTGATGAGTGGCATATTTGGTGTTAAAGTGCCAAGATTTCATTATCTAAGCAAATTGTTAGAAAACCCAGTGTTGAGGGAAAACTTAAAATAAGGAACTATTAACTATTAAGTCTGGGGTATCGGTGCAGGAACATCAACTTTAGGAGGAGTAAAGGTGTGAAATTGTTTTGGAATATAAGTTTTTACGCAATTTTTTGGCTCTGGAACCTGACATTTTTAATGTTAGTTTACGTGGGAATATTACCATACGTAGGTGTGCCATTATTTCAGGCAACCTTAAGAGGTGATATTCCAACTGAATTTTCCTTAACTCTCGTTACTTTAATTGCCATTCCCACAATTTGCAGTATTATTGGTGGCTGGAGGTTTATTAAACAACCTTTACAACTAATTCGCCTGTTTTATGGTGTAGAAGCACCACTATTTGTATTGTGTTTGTTGCGGTTATTTGTGATTCGAGAACTGACATCAGCTAGTAGCCAAATTCTGATAACAACGGGCGTATGTATAGCTGCTTTTACTGGAGAATTATTTTGGGGTTATGCTTCCCGGCGCAAAAGTAGTTTGCAATGGATACAAATGTTAGCCCATACATTAATGCTAGTATTTGGCATTTATGCAGGTGCAGTATTGTTATTTTATGCCTTGCCTTTAGCAGTATTTCTGTTGCAAGCATTCATCAAGTTTGCATGGGTACAACCATTATGGAGTGTACTATCTCACTCAGCTTTTCTGGGGGGGTTATTCCTGATTCTCACTTGGCTAGTTATTCTTGGTTTTAGTGCTACATTGTTTATTGCAATGCCATCGGCTTTAACAGCAATGTATGTACATTCGGGAGCAAAAATTTTAAGAGTTTTTGCTTCAGAACATGGTAGGAATAAAACATTTGCTGGTGCTGGTGCAGTTGTTGTGGCATTTGCAGTTACTTTTATATCTTTACAACAACAACCCCAAATATTAGCTTTTTCACTCTTAGCTAATGCACCTAAAAATGATAGCGATCGCCAAACACTTGTAGCCAATTCAGAACAAATCCGCACAGGATTAGTTAACGCTTATTTATCTTCTTACCGCTACCTTAGCAGCAAGCAAGAAAATAACCACATCAGTGCTATGTATGAGCATGTATTAGGCTTAGATAAATCGGCTACTGATGGATTGCAAGCAACTTATAACTTTTTGATGTCGCCATTTTTATATAATGGTTCTGACAAAGATGCTGCCAAGGCTGAGAAACTTTACGCCGATTTTTTTGATACACCTCTACAAAAAGCAGAAAAAACAGCAGTTAGTCACGCAGTACAATCTACTTTTAACGAACAAGAAGTTAAAGCAGGTTTATTAAATATCAACGAAAAAAAAGTTTTATTGGTATCACAACAAGTCACAGTTAAAGAACATGGTGATTGGGCTGATGTGGAATTGTACGAAATTTATAAAAACCAAACACAAGAAGTTCAGGAAGTTTTTTACTCCTTTTCTTTGCCAGAAAGCGCTGTAATTACTGGATTATGGTTGGGAGATACTAATAAATTAGACCAACGTTTCCCTTTTGTTGTTTCTCCTCGCGGTGCTGCCCAGAAAGTTTATAATTCTCAAGTTAGACGTTCACGCCCTATAGATCCCGCTTTGTTAGAACAAGTAGGGCCAAGACATTATCGCTTACGGGCTTTTCCTATTCCTCCTAAGAATGTACAACAAATAGTAGGGCAACCACCACTTCCCACAGAAATGCACCTATGGTTAACTTACAAAGTGCTGGGGCAAAATTTGGGTTGGGAAATGCCCGATTTAGGGGAAAGACGTAATATATTCTGGACTAATCAAACTAAGCGTATCCGCAACGGCAAAGAAATCGGTTTGAAAGACGATGCTTGGTTAGAAAAAATCATCCCTGCGAGTGGAAAAATTCAGCCTGTATTACATGAAGTAAATTTAGAGGAAGGCTACAAAATATTAGCTAAACCCCTATCTCGTCAAGATTATATCTTACCCAAACACCAACGAGTTGCGGTAGTTCTCGATACTTCTCGCAGCATGGGTGAACATATTAAAGAATTGGTGCAAACATTATCATGGTTGAAAAAACACGGCTTTGCAGATAATGATTTGACAAATAACGATGCAGATTTATATCTCAGTGTTTCTCCAGGGGCTACACCCAAACGGTTAGATGATCTCCAGCAATTTCAACCGGAAAAAGTCGCCTTTTACGGCACAATTCAACCCCAAGAAATGCTGACACAGTTTAATAATTTGCGTGGAGATACAGCTTATGATGTCGTTTTGCTCTTAAGTGATGAAGGTAGTTATGAATTGTCGAAGAACAATAAAACCGTTCCCTCAACGCCTGCACCTTTGTGGATGGTACATCTAGGTGGATTACCTGGGGCTTATAACGATAGCATCATTAAATCATTACAAGATAGTGGTGGTGGAGTTGGTGTTGATATTTCTGAAGTGCTGCAACGAATTGCTACCAAATCAGTTTTAAGTGATGTTGTGAGTGTTGTTAATGGTTATGCTTGGTATCTGCAAACATTAGACACAGCAATTGCAACTAGCAACCAACAAGATGATTTATTGCCCTTAGCAGCCAGACAATTAATTTTAGGGTTGAGTAAAAAAATTAAGTTAGACAATCTCAAAAGTTTAGATGCAATTCATACCGTAGCTAAAAAGTACAAGATTATCAGCCCTTATTCTTCGATGTTGGTATTAGTCAACGATGAACAAAGACAGTTACTCAAAGATGCAGAAGCCCAAAGCGATCGCTTTGACCGTAAAGTTGAGAATGGTAAGGAAAATCTCTCTAAACCCATTAATCCCTTGAAAGTTAGCGTACCTGAAGCATCAGGGGGATGGCTTTTAGGTGTGAGTGCGATCGCTCTATTCATCCTTGTCAAGCGTCGGCGTTAATTAATTACTCACCGTTCTCGATTAAACAACAAAATCATCTCACTGGATAAATACACCTATTGATGGCTAGATTCTCTTCCTGATGAAAGAGAATCTAGCCATCAACGTTTTATAAAGTGGGTTTAAAGAATCAATCAGCGCGCGATCGCTCGATTGCATCCTGTTTGAAGTAGGAATTTTAACATTGGTATTTGTTATATTGCTTTTATTTAGTTAAACCATAATTTTTCTCCGATACTTCTGGTTTCAGGTTTGAGGAAATTATCATTGAGGTTTACCACAGTTTTGCAAGTAGTTATCAAAGCGTTTCTCTCCTGTTTTGAGCGAGCCGTTTTCATCCAAATAACGTACTTTAAAATTAATAACTACAACATCGCCCGAATCATATCCCAAAATTCGATCGAGAAATTCGGTAGGAGGAACTTCATAACCGCCGCCAGGATTGACGGAACAGCATTCTGGATACAATGCTATATATTCATCGAAGCTTTTATACTTGATGTGCTTGGGATCTGGGGCGTTGTTCAGAGGTAATGTATCCCGGCTATTTTGGTAATCGAATACTGCTCTAATCTTTTCTTCATCACTTAGGTAACGTTTTTCTGCAAAACAGAAACCAGAATAGTTTAAACCAAAATAAACAAAAAGAATTAGCAGCACGCCACCGACAAATAAAAACCTTTTCAAGATCAGACCTCAATGCTTGTGAGCCTCAGTTATTTTCACTATTTTCGGTCGATGTATATAATTTTTTAGCAATTGATTTTTCCTCGATGTAAACTGCATTAAATCAGATATTTATCGGGTAAAAGGGAGGATTAGGCAACTTAGCAATTAGGCTACTTAAGTTTTTCACATCGTGTCGAAACCAGTTATGAATCCATAAACAGTAATGGTCAATAGCTTGTTGTTCTGTAAGATTACCTAAGAGTTCTGATGCGATCGCATGGCTAACCCAAATACCAGACATAATTGCTTTAAGAACGCCATGACTTGATGTCGGGTCAAGTACCATTGCTGCATCCCCAACCAGAAAGTAACCATATCCGGCTGGTTGTGAAACGATTCGCCAGGTGACATTAGCGGCCCGCATTGCTTGGTAAATCTTTAACCCAAGGAATTCATCGGGTAGCCAGTCTTTTGGAATTTTCTGTTCTAAAAATGATAAGTGCGTCCATTGATAAAGTTGCAATCGCACTTTCGCAGTCCACGTCCAACCAGAGGAATCAGCAGCGATCGCTGGGGCATGATCTCGCGCTGGGCATTCTCCTGTTACATAACCATAATATGCAATCAAACGCGGGGAGTGATAAGAGATTTCTAAGCCTAATTTTTGAGCCAGCCAATGATGACCTCCGGTAGCATCAATGATTTTAGCTGCCCGAAAAGTTCCAAGGGAAGTCTCAACACCAATTACTCTGCACCCATCCATTACTAAACGGGAAGCGTGGCAAGGTTGTATAACCTTAACACCGAGCGCTCTTACTCGATTGAGCAAAATTGTATCAAAATCTGCTCTCCAGGCTTGAAATCCGAGCCATGCTCCCGAATCATCTTCGCCAAAGGCGACAAACTCGCTCTGGGCTGACCACTGCACCCAGTTTCCCTTATGGCGAAGAAAGCCAGCTGCTAACACTGGCTCAAGTACACCTAACTGCTTAAGTAGTGGTTCAACACCAGGGTGTAATGTTTCACCAGGGTGTGTACGAGGAAATGGCTTCGACTCAATCAGGACAACTTTTAGCCCTAGTTGGGCGCAGCTAATAGCAGTAGCACAACCCCCCGGGCCACCCCCAACTACAAGCACATCACAATTAGACACGTCTTCTAGACCAGGTTCCATTAGACCGTTTCAAGAGAATATTGACTGGTGTAACAAATAGCGTCACAGTTTCTTCGATTTCAACCAAGCGTTTTCGAGAATCTTCTGGGTCTAAAAATGAATCTCCATGACGATAAATCTCAAACCGATAAATATTTTCACTAAGCCTAGTTTGTGTTTGAGTTTGTGCCTGTTGTAATTCAGAATTGTTAGGTTCTACTGGTTGGAAGGAAAACACGCTCCATTTTCCCCTATCTTCAGGTATAATCCTTAAGACTTGGTAAACATTCGCCATTGCCAACACTCTGGCTTGGTATTCACGTAGATCAACCTTAGCCGTCAACGAGAGCGAAAATTTATTCTGCAAAGAGTTGTCTACATAATCTGCATGAGCAAAATCTGAATATTCTATCAACTCTTTACCATTCTTGGTGACGCGTCGAGGCCCAGAGATTCCATCCCACGGTAAATTACCAACCTGACCAATTTCTGCATCTGTCAATGGGCTGACGGTAGGCCATCTGGAATTTGGCTGAAACGTCCGAGCTGCATCAGGAGCTACTGCTGGCCAAAATGTACTAAGTGCAGCACAAAGCTTGGAGTCCTCTGGAAAAGGACTGCCTAAGCCGTAGCTTGCTAGATGTTGCACTTCGTTCGTGCTATCAAAACTCACATCCCAACCAGGAGCAAACACTCCAGCAGCCACATCTGGAAGATATGCTTGTCGGATTGTTGGGGAACCATTCAACGGCATTTGTCGCACCGAACCTTGACGGGGTAAAGAGACAATTGCAGTTACAGTTTTATCTTCTGGTCGAAAATCAACATCTTCTAATTGCAGGTTGGGAGCAAAGCGATTGTCAGATAATGTTTCCGGGGAAATTCGCCAGAGATTCTGTCTGAGTCTGCTAGGTACTGATTGCTCTGTCCATTCTAATAGCTCTCGCTGGTCGCAACTGGGGAAAAAATCTGGTGCAGTCACCAGAGAATAGGCTGGTACGTTGCGAGGGATTGCCACCGCTAACTCTGGACATATTGCTTCAATCGACCCATCGCCTGTAAAGTCAAGGTAGTGTTGGGCATCGTAGCCACCTGCTTTCACAATCGCTTCCACATCTTTTTGGTCATTAAGATTTTCTTGTTGACCATTGGGCAATATTTTATGGCGGACATGAACATACTCTGGAGCATGTCTTGCTCCTGTCGTATCCGCAGGAATTTCTAGGCTAGAAGATAAGGTTGGACTATTCGGTGGAACTTTAAAGGTGAGTAGCTTTCCTTGATAAGTAGCTGCTTCAATGAGATTTGGGTGAACAATTGGAACTAAAAGCCCTGTGCCAAATTCAGACGCTGTTGTAAATTCAGCAATGCCTTCTGTAAAAATAAATGGCGGGTTACTAATGTCTGGTTCATCCCAGCCTGCGTTTTTTAATGCTAAATGAATCCGCCGCAGTTTTTGATTGACATGATGAGCTTTCATTGCCACTTGTAAGTCAAAACCACGAATGCATTCTGTACCGTTGAATAACTTGTGGAGTGGAACCCAGAATAGTTTGGTATTATCTCCATCCTGAAAACGCAACGGGCCGAAGGCATCTTCATTACCAGTGCGTTGAACTGCAATATATGCAGAATAACGGGCTGGCAAGACGCGAAAAGTTTCTTTTAAGTCACCTTCCACGGCTGGGAGAAATCCGCGCAGTTTATCATTATATAGCGCTTTTGCGGTTCCGACTCGCGCTACACCTGTGCGCGAAAAACAGAAATCAGCGTGCTGACGGTGGACAGTTTCCGAAGCCGGGCGATATTCACAAGCAAACACAGCGATCGCTAACGGTTGTCTTGAAGCCAGAACTTGCAAATCTTGCAAAGAAGGAGGCTGCACTCCATAAACAAAATTTTCAATAATTTCGAGTTCCGCTAGGGTGGGATAAGCGCCCAGATTGGCACTTACAACATTGGGTGAAGCCAAGGCATGAAACAGCAAACTCCGAGATGGATTTCCTGCTTCTATTCCTCGTTTCCCTTCAAAGGCAAAATCTTCAAACCCTACTATCTGACGATTGATCGCTGGTAGTTCTTTAGTTAATTCCTGCTGGAGGTTTGTTGCTGTGATATCTAGCCCTTGCTGGAGTAGCAAGTCTCGCCAGCCAACAGAGGCTAGGCGATCGCAAACCTGTTTAACTTCATTAATGAGAGCCATAATTTATATCCTCAATTCTATAGGATGCTTTTACAATTAGTAGTTAAAGTTTGCATAACGGCACTCCCCCGATTACAATCGCCTTTAACAATTGGGGCAGGCAAGCTTTATCAAATAGGAGTGATTATATCTATCTCCACTAAGGATGGTGGCGATTCCAAAAAACTAGTGCTAATTTCTTTCTAGTGTTGAAAGCTCCCCACCTACAACTTCCTCACATAACATAAATAGTTACAAAATAACAAAGATATGAGAACTAAAGTTATTACGTAAAAAACGAAAAAACAAACAACAACGGAGAAGCTAACAACGGCTGGTAAGCTAACTGACAAAGGGGCAATTGTAACAGGGGCATCGTCTGGTATTGGCGAGGCGACAGCACTAGCCCTGGCATCAGTTGGCGCTACGGCAAAAGGTCTAATCGCTTCAGTGTTAACAAGGTAAATTAAAGCACAAACGCTTATTGTGAAAGTGTTCTTTGAGAATTGTTTCTAAATCTTGGCAAGTATGATTTGTATTGCTAAAAATTACTTGTAATATTTCTAAAGGTTCAGTGTGTGGTTGAGAAGTTGATAAAATCCAGAAAATTTCTTTAGAAAAATCACAATTTTAAACTTGATTGCGATAATACGTTTAGGTAACTCAAACCTGTTTATCCTAAACTGTTAATCCCCATATTAAATATAAGTAGAGTCAATGACTGCTTCATCACCAGATAATTCAATCAGTTCATCAAGTACTCATACTTTAGATATAGCTAGGCAAGAGTATCAATATAACTACATCCATATTCCATCTATTGCAATGGTGGATCAGCTTTCTGCTGCCGAAGAGTTCACTACTAACTGGTATTTTTTATTAGCCCAGCAGTTACGAGTTATTTTTGTCAATACCTTGATTGTGAACAGAGGTAATCAAGGTTCTAAATCGATTCGTGATGATGTCGAAAGGTTTATTTTAGAAGCCTTGCTCAAGGGAGCATTACCAGCCCGAATTAGCATTCTGGCAAGAATCCTGCAAATTATCCCTCAGTTTTTACTCAAAAGCATATCTAAGGATCTTAGAGAACTCGACAATCTTTTTTATTCTATTCTCAAAGAAAACGGACTTGTAATCCTCAGAGATGCTCTAAATAGGGTAATTAACCTTTTATATGAAGGACAGCCGACAGGACATGCAACCAGTCTCAAGGACTACGAAAATTTGTTTCCGGTGATTGGTGTCCCAGCGATCGCTAAAAGTTACCAGGAAGATGAAGTCTTTGCCTACACGCGAGTGGCTGGCTACAATCCCGTGATGATCGAGCGAGTAACTAGTCTAGGCGATCGCTTCCCAGTCACAGAGGAACATTACCAAGCAGTGATGGGAGCTGACGATTCATTAGCAGCAGCAGGACAAGAAGGAAGGCTCTACTTAGCAGACTATAAAATTTTATCCGGTGTCATCAACGGGACATATCCACATGAGCAAAAATATGTCTACGCTCCCCTAGCACTGTTTGCCTTACCCAAAGGCTCAGATGCCACCAGGCTATTACGTCCGGTAGCCATTCAATGCGGTCAAACCCCAGGCCCAGATTATCCGATTATTACCCCTAACTCCGGTAAATACGCTTGGCTTTTTGCCAAAACAGTTGTTCAAATAGCAGATGCCAACATCCACGAAGCTGTTACTCACCTAGCAAGAACTCACTTGTTAGTTGGTGTTTTTGCGATCGCAACTGCACGACAACTGCCACACACCCATCCCCTCAGAATTCTGCTGCGCCCGCATTTCGACAGTACCTTAGCAATTAACAATGCCGCCCAACGGATTCTCATTGCTCCTGGCGGTGGCGTAGATAGATTGCTCTCACCATCAATCGATAACTCTCGCGTTTTAGCAGTGCTAGGGTTGCAAAGCTATGCTTTTAATAGTGCCATCTTACCCAAGCAATTCCAACAGCGTGGTGTGGATGATCCCAATCTATTGCCTGTTTATCCTTACCGGGATGATGCATTATTAGTCTGGGATGCAATTCATCAATGGGTTTCAGACTACCTGAACCTTTACTACCCTACCGATGAAAACATTCAGAAAGATATAGCCCTGCAAACATGGGCAGCTGAAATCTCAGCTTACGATGGTGGTCGTATCCCCGATTTTGGTGAAGATGGCGGCATCAAAACGCTAAATTACCTGATTGATGCCACTACACTGATTATTTTTACTGCCAGTGCCCAACATGCAGCCGTTAACTTTCCGCAAAAAGATTTGATGGGCTACGCCGCAGCTATACCATTAGCAGGTTATTTACCAGCCTCAACTCTTAAAAGAGAAGTTACCGAGCAAGACTACCTCAATTTGCTCCCCCCTCTAGATCAGGCACAACGGCAATATAACCTACTCAGCTTATTGGGGTCTGTATACTACAACAAGCTGGGCGAGTATGAGCAAGGATATTTCACAGATGAGAAAGTAAAACCATTGTTACAAGGATTCCAGAGTCATCTTCAGCAGGTAGAAAATACCATCAAGCAGCGTAATTTGCACCGCCCAGCCTATGAGTATCTGCTTCCTTCTAAAATTCCTCAAAGCATCAATATCTGAATTGGGGACTGAGGGAAAAGAATTAATAACCAATGACAGACAAATGGGAGTAAATATTATGACACTTAAAGATAAAGTTCTCAAAGGTCATGCTCGCCAGCTTTGGCTTGCACCCATACTAGATAAAGTAGGTTATGACACTGCGATCGGCAAGTTTTTGCGTTTGATTTTCTATTATACGGATGCCTCAATCATGCTCAAAGCATGGCGGGACTTTCTCTACATCCGTAAGGACAATATTGGAAACAAGTATTTTGCAGTAGACCAAGCAATTATGCATTCCTCTCACTCCCAAGTGAGTGAACTAATACAAACCCAACCACAACTGCGGGGAAATGATTTAGGTATCATCAGAATATTAGCTCCTAGCTACCTGCTCGATAATCCTCTGAGCTTGGGAACGAACGGTAACGAACATACAGGGCTACGTACTGTGATCTTACAAGCCTTACCAGAACCGTCTCAAAAGATAGAGTTTTTAGGGAATCTAGTTGAGCAAAGCTTGTTAGAAGCTGCTAAACAAGGCAAATTACACATCGGCAACGATTTGCCAAAAATCATCCTGTCAATTTTGCACCAACTGGTTTTTCAGATATCTTTATCTGAGGAAGAAATCACAGCATCACGTAGTTACATTAAAGGTTTGCCTCTTGCATCCTTGCCTAATTTTATAAGCAAGTATGTGCTAGCAATATTAACAGCGCCAAAAATTCGGCATCGTCAACATTTAACCAAGCGATATAAACAATCGGCTAAATGGGCATCTTACTTTGAAACAGGCGCTCAGTATCAGTTGAACGAACACCAAATCGCTAATACCCTTTTCGATATGATTCATATCGCTGGTACTGCTGGTACAAGTGCGCTTTTAGGATCAGTTATTGGTGTTCTTTGCTTGGATAATGCCCTCAGAAATGATGTAGTGTCAGAAGTCAATGCAGTTTGGAATGGTAAGAAAACTTTAGAGCCAGATGCTCTAGAACGGTCAACAATTCTCAATCAGGTGATTTTAGAAACAGCCCGTCTCTATCCACCTGTGCGATTTGTTAGCCAACTCACCACTGAAGCGGGTGAAGTTGAGATTGGAGAGCAAAAATGTCCATTCCAAAAAGGTACTCGCTTGCTAGGCTCTATTTTTACGGCTAATCGGGATGCCAATAGATACCAAAATCCAGATGATTTTGACCTAACACGGAATTTTTCAGATATCTTATCTTGGAACGGCGAAGAGCATGAGCGAGCTTGTCCAGGTAAATCCTTGTCGATTGGTTTTATCAAAATTTTCTGTTTACATTTGTTCCACAACTATCAATGGGACTCAATTACAGAAGTCAAGTGGGATTTTGAAAAAGTGACTGCCGTTACTCCTAATAATTTAGTATTAGAAGGTTTTGCTCAACGACTATGAGTAATAAGTTACCGTTCGCCCTTGAGTAATTATGAATTACAAATTAGTATGACTGAATTAATTGAGAAAAAACAACTCAATGATATTGCAACCTGGATGATTCCAATTAAACAAACAAACTTACCATCTGTCCTTCAGGGTGTGTTTTTTATGGATGGAAATCCACTGCCAGATACTTGCATTACTATGTACAATTTGGAATGGGACACACAGAACAGAACTTTGGTTTTACCAATTTTTGCCCCGTTACAGTGGACTTTTCATAACTCGATTGCAGGTTGGATATTACTACGTTCAATTCAATTGCTTAAAGCAACTTACAAAATTCAGTTTGAAGATGAAACTTTGCAAGAAGCTCAAATCATACCTGTTTTCTTGGGAATACCAATTTCAAGAGCGATTGTAACTTGTACAATGTCCCAAGACAAAAATTCTCTCAATGGAGATATTTGGTATAGAAAGAACGTTTGGTTTGGCGGAATTTCTAGAGCTGGTGAGTATACTCTCCGTAAGGTTGTTGATAAAGATGGTTGTTATACTCCTGCTTTTAACGATATGCTTACCAGGGTGAAAAATGAGTGTTTAGTGATTGTACCTCACTCAAATTGACACGGCTTGTCTTTTTGAGTAGCACATTTACCTGTTTGTCGGCTAATACTCTCTTAGAAAAAAATTCAAGTGATTCTTGCGCTGCAAATTTATCAACAAAAGACTAAAATTTAGACAAAAGATAGCGAATATTCACTCCAAACTAATTTTCCACAACCCATCTAGCGGATTGGATTGCAATTGATTATCACTGCTGCCGAGCCAATTATTGTCAAACACTAACCCAACACTGAATGTTCGTGACCACACCTAGCCTACTATAATAATAGATAATCACCTCTGTAATCTGTTGTATTATAAAAAACTTACCTATTGAAGGATGTTCCAGTTTCTAATATCTAACAGAATACAGATAGAATCTAGCACTAATTGAAAAAACGCTTGAGCATCCAAATTATAGTAGGAGTGTTTATGAGTTTACCAGTTAAAGAAATTGTTTTAGCGCCAGGAGAAGGTAATCATTTAACTACTGGTAATAGCGAAATAATATTTAAGGTAGTTGGTGCTGATACTCATGGTCACTTGGGATTGTTTGAAAACATAATACAACCAGGTGGAACTGCTCCAGTACTGCATATTCATCGACAAATGGAGGAAATGTTTTATGTATTAGAAGGAGAGGTAGAAATTCAAGTTGGTAATCAGATAGTGCAGGGACAACCAGGGGCATTTGTATTAGTTCCACGTAATACGCCTCATACATTTGCTAATCGAGGAACTCAAGATGCAAAATTATTAATCATGTTTTGTCCAGCAGGAGAACGCGAAAAATATTTTGAAGGGTTAGCCGAACTGCTCAAGGACGGACAGACTCCAGACCGAAATGCTCTTGTAGAATTGATGCGGCAATTTGATCAGGAGCCAGTAGAGATTTAATTATTGATTGATGTTGCGTTGTGCCTGGTTAAGATATTAACCAAGGAAGAACAACGCTACTATAATAGACTAGAACTTAAAAATAATTAGTAAAATAAAGTTTGGCTTTCCACTATATTACACACAAGTTTCTCTTAAAGGGCAATTATTAGGATGAGTGAATACTAAAGCACACAAGAAATTATGAATAGAGGACAAGAGAAATTTGTGGTCAATTCATATAAAGTGCCAAAATTACCACTACCTTCGTCACTTTTAGGTTCAGAAATCGGTTCTTTTACTGAGTTTACAGTCACTCAAAGAATGCCTGCGATCGCTCGTCGAGTTATCGTTGAAAATAATTTTTCAACAGAAATTAATAAAAAATTAGAAAGGCTTGCTACAGAACTGCCAACAGGATATTTACAACCTCTGGTGAATGATACTGGTGCAGATTTTCCAGCTTGGGATACGTATCTAGAAGCTTACAAAGGTCGGCGTTGGATAGATATTCCTTGGTTTTTTGTAGAAACTTATTTTTATCGGTTAATTCTAGAAATTACTCATTACTTTCGCCCTGGTATATGGCAAGCTGTTGATCCATTCCAATTGCAAAAATCTCAGGGGTTAGAAGCGTCTCTTGACTCGACTATTCTTCTATGTACTCAGGTTAATAAATGGCTAGAAGATTCTAAAATTGATGCCCCAGAAAATCAAACAGTTTTAATTGCGCTCTTATATTTCGCTTTGTGGGGAAATCGAGTTGACTTGAGTTTATGGTCAGCATTCGGGGACGACCGGAGCCGTTTTGATATTCAAAATCAACTAGCCCACATTTTAGTAAATGATGCCTCCCAAGTTAGTGAATTATTAACTCTTCCTCAAGGAGGTCGTATTGATTTTGTCTTAGACAATGCTGGTTTTGAGCTTGTCTGTGACTTATGCTTAGTAGATTTTTTATTAAGTAGTAACTTAGCTAATCAAGTTTACCTGCATCTGAAACCCCATCCTACTTTCGTTTCTGATGCCATGATTAAGGATGTACATGACACAATAAGTTTTTTAGCCGCTACTAGCGATCAACAAGTGACATCTTTCGCCCAAAGATTGGAGAGGCATATTACATCAGGGCGTTTAGTGTTGTCTGAAGATTACTTTTGGACATCACCTTTAGCATTTTGGGAAATGCCTAACTATCTCAAGAATGAGTTAACTAATGCCAGTTTAATTATAGTCAAAGGAGATGCGAATTATCGCCGATTATTAGGCGATCGCCATTGGGATATTACTACCAGCTTTGCAGATATAGTCTGTTATTTACCTGTACCAATAGTAGCATTACGCACCCTGAAGTCAGAAGTAGCAGTAGGTTTAGAATCTGAAGTTGTTGAGAAAGTAGCAAAATCTGACCATTCTTGGTTGACCAATGGACAATGGGGTGTGATTCAGTTCGCGGCTTAGTAATTGGTAAGCAACAGCAAAGTAGATTTGGTGGAATAGGAGTATCTGTTTTGCCACGCCCAAATCAACTCTTAATGATTGGGATTATAAGCATGAAAAATAGCACAACACTCTATGCTAAATTACAAAATTCCCAAGAAATGGTTAATTTTGGTGACAGTAGGTTTGATATCTGCCTTGTTGCTGGCGATCGCATCTACGGCCTCAAGTATTTATTTATATGGCAGCAGTACTAATAATATTAAGGCAGATGCAGCAATTGTTTTAGGAGCGGCAGTTTGGGGAGAAGAACCATCTCCTGTTTTCAGGGAGCGAATCAACCACGCGATTAACTTATATAAAAATGGATCTGTTAAGACGATCATTTTTACTGGCGGAGTTGGGGAGAGTAATGAACTAGCTGAAGCTATAGTTGGAAAAAATTATGCAATCGCGCAACAGGTAAAAGCTGCTGATATTTTCACTGAAACTGAATCTCGCACAACTCACCAGAACCTCAAAAATGCTTTGGAAGTAGCAAATGCTCACCAATTAACCAAGTTTCTTATTGTTAGCGATCCATTGCACATGAAGCGAGCCGTATTGATGGCACGAGGCTTAGGAATGGATGCCCATTCGTCTCCCACACCTACTACCCGCTATCGTAGTTTTCCCAATCAGATAGAGTTTTTGAGCCGAGAAACTTATTTTTACTTTGTCTACTTAGTGTTTAAAATCTAGCTATAGTTCCTTACTCTGTATTTTTCAAGAAAGAACTTGTATAAATACCTTTTAAACCTTTTAGAATTTTGGCATTTATTTTCAAACTTAGTTGTGCAAAAACTTATTTTGAATAGTTAGCTAAACAATGTTATGAGGAAAACCCATTATTTCATAGATCACTTTTAGGAACTTCCTGACGAAATTCTATGAGCAATTCCATAGTTTCCACTACCAAACCACGTAAATCTCGATTCAGCGCTATAGTGCCTTGAGGTCCAAACCATCGGTCAAAAATAGCGACATATCGCTGATTCCCATTGACGAATCCTTGCATGAACTTGACTAGAGAATAGTTGACTGTATCCAAAAGTTTTGAGTTATTTTCTGGCACCATGCAAGCGATACCTTCTCGTGAATAGGGGCGATCGGGTACGATTGCAAAAGCATCTGGATTTTTTTGCTGTTGCAGCCATCCCTCTAAAAGAATGCTATCGGATGAGAAAGCATCAATAGTATCTTGTTGCAAAGCTGTGTATCCCTCTGCCCTCGTTTTAAAATACACCAGTTTAGCTTGGGTTTGTACACGAGCGATCGCCTGCTCATTTGTGGTTCCCGCCAGCACCCCAATTCGCTTACCAATAAGGGATTCAGGGGAACCTAGATTGCTTCCTTTCTTAACTAATAATTGCGTTCCAGTCACACCATAGCTGACAGAAAAATCTACTTTTTTATCTCGCTTCCATGTAAAACTACTTGCATCACACACAATATCAACTTGTTGATTAACTATTTTAGGAATCCGCTCAGAAGGGCTAAGACCAACTAATTGCAATTTAATTTTTTTTCCTAAGTCTTTTTCTAATTGCTCTTTAATTAGAGTCAGCATATCTACAGAATAGCCATTTAACTTTCCTTTACTATCCACATAGGCAAAAGGTAGCGCATCTCTACTAGTACCAGCTGTTAATACCCCTGTTCTTTTTACCTTTTGCATCACAGTCTCAGCACCTACCACATTAGGCATGAGCGTTGCAAACATCAGACCGAAAATAGGAATAGCAATTTTTTTATGCATAAGCTTTAAAGTAGGTAGTTTTTTCAAAAATCAAATCTGATTTATATATCAAGCTCAAGAACTTATCACTATCTAGTACAAAGTAAGGTCATCTAGTAACTATTCTTTACATTAGTATTCTTTCATAACTCTGGTCAAAGAAAAATTTTAGCCAACCTCTAAACAACTTATATAAACTGGGTTTGGAGCTTTATTTGGCTTTATTGCATGAATGAAAAAAAGACAATCCCTTTCACGAAAAAGCGGTAACTAGTCTTCAACTGTGTAATTATCTGGTTTGCCTAACTAGATCATGCAATTAATATCTACACATTACAGGAATAACTCAACGGCTTGATTGGCATCCAATGTTTACTGGAATACGTCCTAATGGTATGAAATATTGCTGTATTCTTATAGTCAGTGCTTTCACTGCTAAATACCTAATTAAGATGCATCGTTCATACACTGCATGGCTTGTTCCAGTGGCCTTGGCTTTAATTGGTTTTGGGTTAGATGTAAAAAGTGCCAGTGGACAACAGCTTTACACATTCAATGCCACTTATGACGTATTCTCTACGTCTAATTCCATTACGCCAGATGTTTCAGTAACAACTATTTCAGGACAAAGTGTTGATGCTCCTTATGATTTAACGAAAGTTAGCGGTTTAACCTACAGCCAAGTTAACTTTGCTACTGGAGAGTTCCGATTTAACACAGATGCCGCCACGTTTGGCTTGCAGGGCTTGCCAGTAGGCGAGGTAGTGTTGTTTGGTAACGGCAGTAATAAATTGTTTGGCACAAATAACGCTATTGGAGTAATTGACTTTCTCTCTTCAAAAGGCACTGCCAGGAATATTTTTACTATTACTAGTGGTGCAGGTTTATTTAAAGGTGCTGTCGGTACACTGACACTTTCTGAGGTTTATCAAATCAGTCTAGACCCAAATATTCCTACCACAGGCAATTCAAAAGTCAGTGGAACCATTCAGGTGTTTTCAAAAAACATTCCAGAGCCAAGCACTACCACTGCGTCGGCTCTTATAGGCATGATGGGGGGGGCTTTTTGGCTGCGCCGACAACGAAATACGCCCACTTCTGGCTGAGACAAAAACGCAATGTGTAGTCACATTGAATTCTGAGATAGCTAAGAGCTTAGTTATGAGATGACTGAGCTTTTATTGTATGCGATGTTCTTCTTTAAGGGGCTGCGCCTATGCTCCTGTTTTCCTATAAAAATTAGGGGAATGAGCGATTAGTTTCCTCGCTTGAATCGTGTGAGAGCTACGTCTACGACCTCACTTTTCCCCATCCTGCTGCTTGATACTTACTAAACTTGCGCTACAAATCCCTGATTTGGCAACTCGAAGGAAGCTGCTGTAATCACAGGTGCATTTGGATCAGACACTGTAATTCCCGTAGGTTGAGATTGAGGCAGCAATCGGTAGTCAGTACGCCAGCGCTCACGGTTCAGATCGCAGCGAACATAACCGCGCAGTCTCCCATTGAAATATTTCACCCACGGGTTCTGTGGCAATGCTGCTTCTACGTCGAATGTCCAAGGACAAGTTGAACTGATCGAAGTACCAACAAACTCAGTCGCTACTGTTTGTGAGTTGGGGTCGTCGAAGTTAGCTTTCAGATCATTAACCCAGCTAGAATGCCAGTCGCCAGTAATGACTACGGGGTTTGAGGGGCGGCGTTGCTGGATGAAACCGAGAATGCGATTGCGAGAGGCAACATAACCATCCCACTGGTCAAGGTTGAAGACTTCTCCCGCTCCGGTATCGTAGTCAAACTGAGCCATGATAGTCTGTTGGGCAATGACGTTCCAGCGTGCGCTAGAGCGATCTAGCCCCTCAAACAGCCACCGCTCCTGTTCGGAACCAGTGATTGTGGCAGTTGGGTCAGTAGCTTCAGTGCATCGCGGCTTACGTCCGTCATCACAGGGTTGATCGGTACGGTACTGGCGGGTATCTAGGACATTGAATTCAACGAGATCGCCAAAAGTCAACCGTCGGTAGAGCTGCAAATCAAGACCTCTAGGCTTTGAAAAGTCCCGCAGTGGCATGTGTTCATAATATGCCTGAAAAGCAGCAGCACGGCGGGCAAGGAACACGGAGCGTGATTGTACTTCGGGGTCTTGAGGAATTTCGTCTGCCCAATTATTGTCAACTTCGTGGTCGTCCCAAGTGACTAGCCAAGGAAATGCAGCATGAGTTGCTTGTAGGTGTGGGTCAGTCTTATACAGAGCGTGGCGGTTACGGTACTCCTGCAAAGTAAATGGTTCACCATTGCCATCGTGCGATCGCAGCGCAGTTGTACTCGGTGGGCCTTCATAAATATAATCACCCAGATGAACCACTAAGTCTAAATCCTCTTGAGCCATGTTTTTGTAGGCGGCATAATAACCACTTTGCCAGTTTTGACAGGAAGCGAAGGCAAAACGGAAGCGCTCAACGCGATCGCGCGGGTTAGGAGCAGTGCGAGTCCGCCCGATTGGACTAACTTCATTGCCCACCCTAAACTGATACCAATACCAACGGGCGGGTTTTAATCCTTGCACTTCTACATGAACAGAGTGTCCAAATTCTGGAGTAGCTATCTGTGTGCCACTGCGGACAACTTGCCGCATCTTTTCGTCGGTAGCAATCTGCCATTGCACAGGAACATTATATAGTGGCATTCCACCGCCATTGAGAGGATCGGGGGCTAAACGCGTCCACAGCACTATATTATCTGGAAGTGGTTCACCGGAAGCGACACCTAGACTAAAGGGATAATTAGAGAATCGGGGTTGGGCGAGAACTTTGTTAGACCATTGATTAGCGATCGCAAAACCAGTTAAGGCTCCAGTCCCAATTAAAACTTGTCGCCGTCTCAGGCGACTTGATAGCAAGCGCTCGAAGTTGAAGTTCTGCATATACTCCCCTTGTTATCGCGTTTGAATCACACCAAAGTGTAACAGCGCAACTTTAATGCTTCTTTGCAATCAGGTTAAGCGTTGATTATTCCAACACAACCCTAATTGTTTAACCTGAACAAGGCGTTCGGCGATGAAGGTGGCACTCGATCCTACTGGTCAACCACCTATGATACTGATGAAAACCTGACGCGCGATCTGGATCAAATCATTACTAAAGAAACTTTAATGGGCAATAGGTGTAAATCAATCGTTGAAATTGGCTGTGGCACAGGCAAAAATACGTTGCTGCTGTCACAAATTGCCCAAACAGTCTATGCAGTTGATTTTTCAGCATCCATGATCGAGAAGGCAAAAGAGAAAGTAAATTCAGTCAACGTAATCTTTATTACCGCAGACATCACAAAGCAATGGATTTGTACAACGAGTCTGCTGATTTGATCACCTGCAATTTCGTTTTAGAACACATCGAAGATTTGTCATTTATCTTTTCAGAAGCCTACTGTGTACTCTAAAAGTTACGCATTGACAAATACAATAATATATGTATACAGATTTATGTGCGAAATTTAAGATGCGATCGCAATCCGCCTACCAAATTTTTGTAGTGCCCTTTTGGTTTCGCTTCGTTTAAAGCGTGATTGCCTTATTGTTTCAGAATTGAACTCATGAAAATTTCCTGTACTAATTTTGTACAATTGCCCCCAAAGTCCCTTTGACTGCACGTAAATAATCAGATGGGGATAGCAGAAGCAGCATACCTCGCATTCCACCAGAAACAGTGATCTGCTCAAATAAAGTTGCCGTTTCATCAAGGTAAACTGGATAGTCTTTTTTGCTGGCTAAAGCTGTCACACCGCCACGAATGTATCCTGTTAGTGGCTGAACTTCTTTCAGAGCAACTGTCTCAACCTTGCGGTTTCCTGAAATCCGCGCCAAGGCTTTTAAGTCTAACTGAGCATTTCCCGGCACAACAGCAAAACAGATACCTGTTGTGTCACCTCTGACTACTAAAGTCTTAAAAACTTGCTCTGGAGGAAGACCAACTTTTTGTGCTGTACTTTCAGCAGCCAAATCATCAGGATCTACTTCATAGCTAAGAATTTTGTAGGGAATACTTAGTTTATCAAGTAATCGAGCAGCATTTGTTTTCATAAACTTTTCGTTATTCTAAGTTTATGACCTAGATATAATTCCACGCGTAAATGCAGAGCGATCGCTAGTTTAAAATAGATGTTGCGCGATAGTCATTCACGCTCTAAGGGTGCAGCAATGCTAGCAATGCTAGCATTGCTGTGGATATGTGGGTAAAGTTTTGATTACTCTTGGGCGGGCTAAACGCCCACCCTTAATTGTTATTGCAATGCCTCAGCAGTCTTCTTCTTATCCAACTTGAGAACCAACACACCCAAAGGTGGTAAACACAAATCCAGCGAATAAGGACGACTGTGCAAAGACCAATTATCCGTCCACTTACCCCCTAAGTTGCCCATATTGCTGCCGCCATACTGACGCGCATCGCTATTGAACAACTCAGTATAAAATCCCTTTTGCGGTACACCAATACGGTAGTGAGAATGGGGTTGCGGTGTAAAATTGCAAACCACGATCGCAAAATCATCAGAATCCTTGTCACGACGAATGAAGGAAACTACACTATGGCGGTTATCGCTACAATCAATCCACTCAAACCCAGGTTCAGCAAAATCCTGGGTGTACAAAACTGGCTCAGAACGGTAGAGATGGTTCAATTCCCGGAAAAACGTTTTTAATTGTTGGTGGGCTTCATTTTGCAATAAATGCCACTCCAAATCTGCCCAAGCATTCCACTCACTCCACTGTCCAAACTCCATGCTCATAAACATGGTTTTTTTACCTGGGTGAGCAAACATATAGCTAAATAAACAACGGATATTAGCTAACTTCTGCCATGTATCCCCCGGCATTTTGCCGATGATATTGCTCTTACCATGCACCACTTCATCGTGGGACAGAGCCAGCATGAAGTTCTCGCTATGGTTGTACCACATACTAAAGGTGATATTGTTTTGGTGGAACTGGCGGAACCAAGGGTCCATGCTGAAGTAATCCAGCATATCGTGCATCCAGCCCATATCCCACTTCAAGTTAAAGCCCAGTCCGCCTGTGTAGGTGGGCCAAGATACCATTGGCCAAGAAGTAGATTCTTCAGCAATTGAGAGAATACCGGGGAAATAGCTAAAGATGGTGTGATTTACCTGACGCAGAAAATCTGCGGCTTCTAAGTTTTCTCTGCCGCCGTACTGGTTGGGCAGCCATTCTCCTGGTTCGCGGCAATAGTCGTTATAGAGCATTGAGGCAACAGCATCAACACGAATCCCGTCAATGTGGTACTTGTCAAACCAGAAGAGGGCATTTGCTGCTAGGAAATTAGTAACTTCATGGCGACCATAGTTGAACACCAAAGTACCCCATTCTTTGTGTTCGCCTTTGCGGGGGTCAGCGTGTTCGTACAGGTGACTACCATCAAAGAAAGCTAAACCATGTCCATCTTTGGGAAAGTGACCAGGAACCCAATCCACAATTACCCCTATATCATTTTGGTGACATTTGTCAACAAAATACATGAAATCTTCGGGGGTGCCAAAACGGGAGGTGGGGGCATAGTACCCAGTTACTTGATAACCCCAAGAGCCATCAAAGGGATGCTCCGCAATGGGTAGTAATTCTAGATGGGTGTATCCTAATTCTTTAACATAAGGAATGAGTCGGTCAGCTAGTTCCCGGTAAGTAAGGAAGCGTGCGCCGGGCTTCAGTTCGGAAACGACAACTACGCGTTCAGTTTCACCATTAGGCAGTTTAGCAGGTTCGGCACTCGAAGCGTGTAACCAAGAGCCTAAATGCACTTCATAGACTGAGACGGGCTGGCTAAGGGGGTCAGTGTGACGCCGCTTTTCCATCCAGCTTTCGTCATCCCAACTGTAAGAATCTAAATCAGTGACAATGGATGCGGTTTTCGGGCGGGGTTCTTGCTGAAAACCGTAGGGATCGGATTTTTCGTAAATGTGTCCTTCAAAATTTTTGATTTCATATTTGTAATGCTCTCCCACACCGATTTCAGGAATAAACAATTCCCAAATTCCAGTGCGACCTTTACGCATCTGGTGTTTACGCCCATCCCAGAGATTGAAGTCTCCCAACAATGAAACGTTGCGAGCGTTAGGTGCCCAAACTGCAAAATAAACGCCTTTAACGCCGCCTATTTGCGTGGGGTGCGCTCCCAGTTTTTCGTATATCCGGTGATGGTTGCCTTCACTAAACAAATGCAAGTCAAAGTCTGTCAAGTTGGGAGAACGGAAAGCGTAAGGGTCATAAGTGACACGCTCATGTTCCCCTTCTTTAATGCGTAACTGGTAGTTTGCCAGTTCTGGAGTATCAATCGTGCATTCAAAAAAGTGAGGATGATGCACTGTTTGCATTGGGTATTCCTTCCGTTGTTCAGGAAGAACTACCCATGCTGCACTTGCATTTGGTAGGTAGGCCCGCACAGCCCAGACAGTTTTGCCGTCTTGTTCTATGGGATGAGAACCTAGTATTTCAAAGGGATCGTTATGCTGATTCCAAACGATGCTGTTAACCTGTTCAGGGGCGATCGTGGTCATGGACATGAAGCTACCTAAGTGAAATAACGTGATTGACTAAATCTACTTTTTTAATATCTATATATATTCTTTACATTTATTTGCAATTTTGCCGCCACCGTTATCCTACATCAGAATGGGGAATGGGGACTGGGGATGTATGACTAATGACTAATGTATCAAAAGTTTAAAAATGGGAAAAACTGAAGTAAGGTTTTACGTATACGCAGCAAGAAAATCTGTTCGCGAATTTTGGGGTCTAGTTTTGGAGGCGGGGCAAGTTGGATCTGCGCTTGTAATTGAATATATTCGGCAGCTGTTAGGGATTTTCCATCAATAGGCGATCGCGCCTCTATGATAATTTTAGTGCGTAATATTTCTTCTGGTGTATCCTCTAGTGGTGGTAATGCTCTGACTGCTGAACGCCAAGAGCTACTCAACACAAAAAAGGTTCCACTAATCACAATTAAGCTCAATAATTTTATTGTCTTTATCGCTTTAAATTTCTCCATCTACTGAACTGCGTTCACAACGCAGGATGAAAATCTATTTTTTCCATTGTCCATTCCCATTAAAAATTTTCCCAATAAAAATCTGGCAATACCAAGGCACATCACCAGGTCTTTTCTGATACAGAATAGACTACAGGTAATGCCCAAGAGCAATTGCCAGCGATCGCAATGAATTGTTTTGCCCTCTGAAAACTCAGGAGTCTAAGCCATTCCAAACACCAAACCAGAGAAATACTTTGCCCACAAAATGGCTTAGATTTACAGAACACAACTCCCTTCAACTTGGAATAAGGTTCAGTTACAGAAGAGGAAAGGGAACAAGGGTCACAAAGTTGGGAGCAGAACCCCATAAATAAATTTAGGGTTGCTAAAACAATGACAAATTATTTCTTGTGGCACTTTCCGCGACGCTTGATAGCGTTCGCGTAGCGTCTCAGACGCTCCTACGTCGCTCTAAGCGTACTCCTACGGAGAAGCAAGCTACGCGTTAGCGTCTCGTAGAGAAGCCATGCCGCAGGCTTTACGCTGCGCTATCGAAATAAATATTTAACATTGAGCGTAAATAAATTTAGGTGCTTGAAACCCTATATTACTGAGCAATTCCAGCATCTTTCTCTCCTGCTCCCTGCTTCCCTGCTTCTATGACCAGGCGAGCATTTCAGGGGGACACATGGTTGAAGAGGTAATCCTCATCACCAGTGTCCTTTATTTGCTGCCCTACTTAGCTGATATTCAAGCAAACTTTAGGCTCTGATACACCAAGAGAAAAATATAGCTTTTTACTTAACCTAATTAATTCAAGCTATGTGGTGACGAGCCTTATTACTAAGCTATTTTGGGCATGATTTAAACTAAAGCTGATTAATGCCCTATTTAGGAGTAGCAGTGGGACTAGTTGCGGGAGTAATTGTGGGAGTAGCAGCAGGTGCATCAGTTGGTTCACCTGTAGCAGCTGGGGTACTAGTACCGCCACCACCAGCATCACCGCCGCCGCCTTCACAAGCTCCGAGAATTGTAGCCAGACTTAACATTACAGCCAAACCAAAGATTCTTGTTTTCATAACTCCTCTTTCACCAATTGTGGCTAGAACAATTTTTCGCCTGTTGAATACGATACCGTATTTATTGCTTTTTTTTAAATGCTACGAGATTACATATTAAAAAAAACAATCCTTTGGGGTATTCTTTTTTTTGATTAGGGATCATACAGCCATCTGATTAGTTTCTCTTAACCCAGTAGCAAAAGGGAAATTACCAAATTTTCTAGCAAACCGAGCTATCATAGCAAAAAAATTATTTTTTCCCGGAGTATTGCACCTTGCTGCTCTGCGTTGCCATACTTTAGGTGCGATATCTAAAGGGCAAGCTGTCCAATTGCTAATCCCTGATTGCAAAATTGCAATATCTAGAGAATGCAATTGGTACAGCTATCTATCACAACAGTTAAAAGGGTGTAGTCTGTTATGTGTGCTTGTTGCACAGAAGGCGATTCTAACTAAGCAAAAAGAGACAATTAACACAATCAATCTAAAGTACAGTATTTTTCATCTAAAAAATTTATGGTAGTTGCTCGTAAATCTGCTGTTTCTACAAGGGGTACTTGGTTCGGGCGAGATTCTATCCTTTCTTTAGGGAGGCGACGTTCTGCACGTATACAATCAGCAGCACAAAGCCCTTCTAAACCTGCTGCCCAAGAAGCTGTAGTATCCTCTCAAAGACAACAGCGTTCCCCGAAAAAGCTAGGGGTTTCTCCCACAAATGGAGCAGTTATGCCCAAATCGGGGAAACAGTTGGGTAGACAACAAGTGCTAAATCTCAATGAGCAGTCGAGTGCAAACCAGAAAACTCCAGGGGTAGGTTTTCTTCGCCTTCCCATAATGCCTAATTCTGGAGCAGTACCTTTGTGGTTGCTGCGCTTGTATACCTTTCACCGTTATTCGACAGTTTTGACGTTCTTATTAGTAGCATCGACACTTGCTGTTTATGGCTGGACGGTATATTCCCAAGAGCTTTGGAGTAAGTCATATCGCAGGCTGCAAAACCTCCAACGTCATGAGCGGCTACTAACGACAACCAACGCGACGCTGACAAATAAAATTGCCCAGGAAGCAGAACAACCAACAGCAGGGCTGGTATCGCCGACTCCTCAAGGCATGATTTTCTTATCTCCAGCATCTCGTAGTCCTAAGCCAGCATCGTCTAACACAACGCCAAATCCCCAAACGCAACAGCAAACACTCTCGCCACTGGGGTATTAAGGTTAGCAGTCATTGGTCGTCATTGGTTATTGGTCATTAGTTTCAGACAAACAAAGAGGTCTGGTCGGTTTTAGGTAATAGTGCCAACTTCAAGGAGGAACAGAACTTAAAAGACGAAGGATGAAGGACAAAGGACAAAGGACAAATGACTAATGACTAATGACAAAGGACAACCTAATGCAAAAATCACCAAGCAGAACAAACAGAAAGTTTCAGAATCCAGCATTTAAAAGGCGACAGAAGGGTTCTAAAGGAGGATTGTTAGGGACACTTGCCCCTAATATCCAAAATCAAACATCTAACACCAAGTCCCGACTGTTTATAGTATGGGGCGTATTAATGGCAGTAGGGTTGGGGTTAGGTCTTAAATTGTATAATTTACAAATTGTCAAGGGGCAAAAGTTAACAGAGCAAGCGCGAAACCAGCAAATGGTGAATTTGCGACCTTTTATGCCCCGTCGCCCGGTGGTAGATCGCAATAGTAATCTGTTGGCAATTGACCGTCCTGTATATATTTTGTACGCTCATCCCAAGCTGTTTAATAAGTCTAATGAAGATATGGCAGGGCGACTTGCCCCAATATTGGCAAAAGATACTGCTGAATTGATAAAAACTTTTCAAAGCAAAAGAAGCGGAATTATACTTGCCCCAGCCCTCGCGGAGGAAACTATTGATCGCATCAGCTCTTTGCGCTTAAACGGCTTAGAGTGGGCTGAAAAATACTCCCGATATTATCCGCCAGACGATTTGGTTTCTGACGTGGTGGGCTACGTGAATCTTGACCGCCGTGGTCAAGCAGGTGTGGAATACTCTCAAGAGAAGTTGCTAGAACGTCCTGTGCAAACGGTGCGCCTCAGTCGGTCGGGTAATGGGGCGTTGATGCCGGATCATGCTCCTGAAGGTTTCTTGCATTTTGATGATTTGCGACTGCAACTCACTATTGATAGCCGTCTGCAACGAATTGCCCGCGTTGCACTCAAACAACAAATGGATAAATTTGAGGCTAAACGTGGGGCGGTAATTGTGATGGATGCATTAGATGGTTCCTTACTCGCCCTTGTTTCTCAGCCTACTTATAACCCTAATGAATACGCTAAAGCTAATATCTCACTATTTAAAAACTGGACGGTGGCGGATCTTTATGAACCGGGATCGACTTTTAAACCTTTGAATGTAGCGATCGCTCTGGAAAATGGCGTCATCAAACCAGATGATATGTTTAATGACTCCGGTTCTATTCGAGTAGCTAATTACACCATCAAAAATGCGATGAATAATGGGAATGGGCGAATCAGCATCGCTCAGATTTTGCAATATTCCAGCAACATTGGCATGGTGCAAATTATCCAACGCTTAAAGCCTTCAATCTATTACAACTGGCTAGAACGCTTAGGGCTAGGACAAAAAGTTGATACAGATTTACCTTTTGAAGTTGGTGGTCGGCTTAAAAGTCAAGAAGAATTTATCGCTTCGTCAATTGAACCAGCTACTACTTCCTTTGGGCAAGGCTTTTCCATGACACCGTTACAGCTAGTGCAAATGCACGGTGCTTTAGCCAATGGCGGTAAATTGGTCACACCTCATGTAGTTCGGGGGCTGATTGATAGCAAAGGGCAAATGCATGATTCACTTACTCAGACCGTCCCCCGTCAAATTTTCTCAACTGCAACAACCCAAAAGGTTGTGGAAATGATGGAAACTGTTGTTAATGAAGGTAGCGGGAAGGCGTCACAAATTGCGGGATATCGCATTGCTGGTAAAACTGGTACAGCCCAAAAAGCTAGTCCTAATGGCGGATATATCAAGGGTGCTAGAATGACCAGCTTCGTGGCTATTTTGCCAGTGGAATCTCCTCGGTATGTTGTGTTCGCACTAGTAGATGAGCCGAAAGGAGAAAGTGCTTATGGTTCTACTGTCGCCGCGCCAATCGTAAAATCCGTAATCGAAGCACTCATTCCTCTTGAGGAGATTCCGCCAAGTAAGGCGATTGAGCAGAAGGAAGTGCCGTAGGGGGCAGGGGGACAAGGGGACAAGGGGACAAGGGACAAGGGACAAGGGGACAAGGGGACAAGGGGACAAGGGGACAAGGGACAAGGGGACAAGGGGACAAGGGGACAAGGGGACAAGAGGTGAGAACTTGAAACAAGTCTTTCCCCTTGTCCCCAATTCTCCTTGTCCCCAAGTCCTCTTTCCAATGCCCAATGCCCCTCATACCTGAAGTTACATACCCAGGAGTTCATCTAGCTGCAAGTTTGGCAA